>NZ_JAAVCB010000122.1:0-32417 GCF_014802555.1 Clavibacter sp.
ACGGCGACGGACACGAGTCACGTGTATCCGAGCGTCGGTGTCCGGCAGGTGACGTTGACGATCGCGTACTCGCCCAGCTACCGCTTCGACGGCGGTGGGTGGCAGCAGATCCCGGGCACGCTCCCGGTGCAGGTGGGTCCGGTCACGCTTCGCGTCCTCCAGGGGTCGACGGTGCTGGTCGGGGGTGCGTGCGGGACCCGCGACGCCGGACCCGGGTGCTGACTCCCGTCCGAGCTGGCGAGAGGTCGCGGACGACGAGTCGCACGGCGTGACCCCGAGCGGCGCGCACGCCGTGGCCGCGTACGCTCGTGGCAGCATGCGAGCCGAGCAACTCCGGGCCTGAGCTGCCGACGTCCTCCCGTCACCTGGCGGGCGGTCCGCTGTCAGCGCTGCCATAGGGAACGCTCAGACTCGCCCTGAATGCTGGCACGACCTGAGAGGAGCACCACCGATGACGGACAGAAGCCACGGCGAAGACGAGCACGAGGGCGGCCGCGAGGTCGACGGCCGAGCCGAGCGCTCCTCGACGGAGGCACCGTCGTCCACCGCCCCTCAGCCCGGTGACGGCGGATCCGCCTGGCCGGCGCCCGCAGGTCCCGCCGCCGCATCCCACCCCGCGCCCACGAACCCGGACCAGCGGGACACCCTGGCCTACGGCTCGAACGCGCCGACGGATCACACCGCGACCGCGCCGCTCGCTGGTCCCGCAGCCGAAGGTCACGAGCCGGTCGGCAGTACCACGACAGCTCCTCCCAAGAAGAAGACGAACAAGGCCCTGCCCCTCGTCGCCATGCTCGCCGTCGGCGCGCTCATCGGCGGTGCCGCCGGCGGGCTCACGACCTGGGCCATCGCGCACGACGACGCCTCCACCGAGGCGGTCAGCCAGTCTCCCGCGAACATCACCGTCAACGACCCGGACAACGCGACGCCCATCACGGCCGTCGCCGCGAAGGTCTCGGGATCCGTCGTCACCATCGACGTGGCGGGCGCTCAGGCCGGCGGCACGGGCTCCGGGGTCATCCTCTCCAGCGACGGCTACGTCCTGACCAACACGCACGTCGTGACGCTCGACGGCCAGACCGGCGACGCCACCATCCAGGTCAAGACGGCGGACGGCGCCCTGTACTCGGCGAAGCTGGTCGGCACGGATCCCGTGGTCGACCTGGCGGTCATCAAGCTCGACGACGCGAGCGGCCTCACGCCCATCGACTTCGCCGACTCGTCCAAGCTCAACGTCGGCGACACCGCCATCGCCATCGGCGCCCCGCTCGGCCTCTCCGGCACCGTCACCGACGGGATCGTCAGCGCGCTCGACCGGAGCATCCAGGTCGCGTCCTCGGCAGCGCCGACGACCCCGGGCGACGGCAGCCAGAGCGACGAGACGCCCTTCAACTTCTGGCCGTTCGGCAACGAGGGCCAGGGCGGATCGGGCGGTCAGGGCGGATCGGGTGGGCAGGGCGGTCAGGGCGGATCCGGGGCCCAGGGCCAGGCCGCCGCGTCGATCAACCTCGCGGTCATCCAGACCGACGCGGCCATCAACCCCGGCAACTCGGGTGGCGCGCTCCTCGACGGGGACGGCAAGCTCATCGGCGTCAACGTCGCCATCGCGAACGCGGGCGGCACCAGCTCCACCGCCGGCAGCATCGGCGTCGGCTTCGCCATCCCGTCGAACCTGGCGAAGCGCGTCGGCCAGGAGATCATCCAGGACGGCAAGGCGTCGCACGGGCTCCTCGGGGCGAGCGTCCGCGACGTCGCCAAGGGTGACTCCTCGACTCCCGTCGGCGGCGCGTTCATCGCCGAGGTCCAGAGCGGCGGGGCGGCGCCCGCCGCGGGGCTGAAGCAGGGCGACATCGTGACCGCGTTCGGCAGCATCCCGATCAGCAAGGCGAGCGACCTGACGGCACAGGTGCGTGCCCTCGCGGGCGGCAGCGACGTCGAGCTCACCGTGATCCGCGGTGGGCAGAAGCAGCAGGTCGACGTGAAGCTCGGCACGCTCCAGCAGTAGTCGGGCGCATCGCGAGGGGCGGATCGGCGGACGCCGGTCCGCCCTTCGTCGTCCGCGACCGGCGGGCGGCCGACGGGGAGGCTGGTAAACTCCTGCGAGGCTCGGCCCCCGACAGGCCCCGGCCGCACCTCCCTCAAGAGATCGGCTCAGATGGCGCACCACCCGCGACGCGACCCCGTCGCCGGCAGCCCCGGCGACCTCCCCGCCGTCTCGTACGTCATGCCGATCCTCAACGAGGTGGCCCACGTCCGTGCCGCCGTCGACAGCATGATGCGGCAGGACTACGCCGGCGACTTCGAGGTCGTGCTTGCGCTCGGTCCGAGCACCGACGGCACGACCGAGGTCGTCCGCGAGATGTCGCGTGCCGATCCCCGCATCACGAGCGTCGACAACCCCACGGGATCCACGCCGGGCGGCCTCAATGCGGCCATCCGCGCCACGCGCCACCCCGTCGTCATCCGCGTCGACGCGCACTCGCTCCTGCCGCGCGACTACACGCGCATCGCGGTGGAGACGCTGCACGCCACGGGCGCGGACAACGTCGGCGGACTCATGTCGGCCGAGGGCCGGACGCCGTTCGAGAAGGCTGTCGCCCGGGCCTACGGCGCCCGGGTCGGGCTCGGCGGCACCGCGCACCACGTCGGCGGCAAGGAGGGGCCGGCGGAGACCGCGTACCTCGGCGCCTTCCGTCGCGAGCGTCTGCTCGAGGTCGGGCTCTTTGACGAGGGCGTGCGTCGAGGCCAGGACTGGGAGCTCAACCGCCGGCTCCGGCAGAGCGGCGGCCTCGTCTGGTTCACGCCGCGGATGAAGGTCACCTACCGTCCGCGCTCCACGTTCCGCTCGCTCATCCGCCAGTTCTTCGCCACCGGGCTCTGGCGCGGGGAGCTCGCGCGGCGCTACACGCGTCAGAACTCCGTGCGGTACTTCGTGCCGCCGGTCGCCGTCGCCGGGGTGGCCGCCGGCCTCGTCCTCGGCACCGCGGGACTCGTCGGCGCCGCGCTCGGCATGCCGGGACTGCGCCGCCTCGTCGGCGCGTTCGTCGCGCCGGGCGTCTACGCCGGCTTCGTGCTGATCAGCACCGTATCCGTGGCCTCCCGGGACGGCGCCGCGACGATGCTGCGCTTCGCGGCGGTCCTCCCGTCCATCCACTTCAGCTGGGGCACCGGGTTCGTCCTCGGCTTCCTCGAGCTCACCGACGACCTCGACGGGCACACCGGCCGATGAGCAGCGCTCCCGGCACCGGCGACCGCGGCCTGCCCTCCTCCATCGCGGAGCTCCGTCGGGTGACGCAGCCGCCCGACGTCCGGCTGCGGGCGAACGCCGAGCACTGGACGGCGCACCTCTACCTCCGCGACCTCTCGCCATACCTCACCTGGCTGCTCCTGCGCACCCGGATCAGCGCCAACGGCGTGACCGTCGTCATGATCCTCACGGGCTGGGCGGCCGCCGCCGCGCTCCTGATCCCCGGCATCGGGGGAGCGGCCCTCGCGCTGGTCCTCGGCCAGCTGCAGATGCTGGTGGACTGCTGCGACGGCGAGGTGGCGCGCTGGCGCCGCACGTCGTCGCCGGTCGGCCACTTCCTCGACGCCGTCGGCCACTACTCGACGGAGACGCTCATCGCGCTCGCCCTCGGGATCCGTGCCGCGGTCTACCCGTTCGAGGCACCCGGCGACCTGCCGTGGACCACCCTCGCGTTCGCCCTGGCGCTCGTCATCGTGCTGAACAAGGCGCTGAACGACATGGTGCGCGTGGCGCGCGCCTCCGCTGACCTGCCCAAGGCCCCCGTCGGCGCCGGTACGGTCGCGTCCCAGCACTCCCTGATCGCCACGGCACGGCGCATCGTGCGGTTCCTGCCCTTCCACCACATGTTCCACTCGGTGGAGCTCACCATCGTGACCTTCGTCGTCGCGCTCGTCGGCCTCGTCGCGGGTCAGCCGGAGACCGACCGGGTGTTCCTCGCGGTCCTGGTGCCGCTCGCGGTGCTCGCCCTCGTCGGGCACTTCGTGATGATCGTCACCTCCCGTCGGCTGACGTCCGCGTGACGGGGAGCCTGCCCCGCGTGGGCGTGGTCATCCTCAGCCAGGGCCGTCGGCCGGAGGGACTCGCGGCCGCGATCGCCTCCGTCCTGCGGCAGGAGCGCGTGTCGACGGACGTGGTCGTGGTCGGCAACGGCTGGGATCCCCAGGGTCTCCCCGACGGCGTGCGGGGCCTGCACCTGCCGGAGAACCTCGGCATCCCGGCGGGTCGCAACGCGGGCGTCCCGCTCGTCGTCGGCGAGACGCTGTTCTTCCTCGACGACGACGAGACCGTCCCCAGCGCGGCGTTCCTCGCGGACTGCCTCGAGCTGATGCGCCGCGCCGACGACGTCGCGCTCATCCAGCCGCGCATCGTCGACCCGACGGGCGCCGCCACACCGCGCCGCTGGATCCCACGCATCCGCAAGGGCGACCCCGCGCGCGCGAGCGCGGTGATGTCCGTCCTGGAGGGCGCCGTCGTGGTCCGCCGTGACGCGTTCGAGGCGGCGGACGGATGGGCGGGGGAGTTCTTCTACGCCCACGAGGGGATCGAGCTGGCGTGGCGGATCTGGGACCAGGGCCTGCGCGCCTGGTACGCCGGCGACCTCGTGGCGCACCACCCCGCCGTCGCCCCCACACGGCACGCGGAGTACCACCGCCTCACGGCGCGCAACCGGGTCTGGCTGGCACGGCGCAACCTGCCGCTGCCGCTCGTCCCCGTGTACGTGGGGTCGTGGACGGCGGTGCAGCTGATCCGCAGCGCACGGAACCGCGACGGGCTCGGCACGTGGCTGCGTGGGTGGCGCGAGGGATGGACGACGTCGCCCGGGCCGCGTCGGCCGATGTCGTGGGGCACCGTCGTCCGCATGACGCGCGCGGGCAGGCCGCCCGTCATCTGATCGTGATCCCGCCCCGCTCGGTCACGATCGCACACCGTTCCGCGCCCCCGGCCGGGGCTGGTCAGGAGCCGCCGGGAGCGCTGGCTACGGTGGATGCATGGGTCTCCTGAACGACGCTCGCCTCGGCGTGCGCGCTGTCCGCTCGCTGGTCCGCCAGCGCCGGGCGCGCGGGACCCTGCAGCGCAAGCTCGCGGTCCGCGCCCCCTCGCCCCGGGGCGAGTACCGCATCGCCGTGTACTTCGCCGACTCGGCCGTGAACATGTACCAGATCCGCCAGTGGTACCGGCCGCTCGTGGAGCTGGCGCGCACGCATCCGGTCGTCATCCTCAGCCGCCACCCGGGCGGGGCCAACGCGCTCCTCGACGAGAGCCCCCTCCCGGTGGAGTACGTGCGTCGGGTCGCCGACCTCGAGCAGGTCATCGCGGAGCAGGACATCCGCATCGTCCTCTACGTCAACCAGAACACCCGGAACTTCCAGATGATGCGGTACGGGCGCCGCTGGCACGTCTTCGTCAACCACGGCGAGTCCGACAAGATGTACATGACGACCAACCAGTTCAAGGCGTACGACTACAGCCTCATCGCGGGCGATGCCGCTCGCGCCCGGCTCGGCAAGGTCCTCTGGGACTACGACCTCGACCGCCGCGCGATCCCCATCGGCCGGCCGCAGGCGGACCACTACTCCGGCGAGCTGCCCTACGCGCCCGACGACCGCACGGTCGTGCTGTACGCCCCCACCTGGGAGGGGGACCGCGCCGCCGCCGCGTACGGTTCCATCGCCACGCACGGGGTGCCGCTCGTCCGGGACCTCATCGTGACCGGGCGGCATCGGATCGTCTACCGACCGCACCCGCGGTCGGGCGTCGTCGATCCCGAGTACGCGCGCGCGAACCGCGAGATCGCCACCATGCTCGAGCGGGCCAACGCGCAGGATCCCTCGGCGCAGCACGTCGTCGACCGGTCACGCGAGCTCGCCTGGCAGCTGTCCGCCGCGGACCTCGCCATCGTCGACATCTCGGCCATGGTCTACGACCGGCTCGCGGCCGGGCGCCCGCTCCTCGTGACGCGCCCCGTGCGCCCCGAGGCGCAGATCGACACCGACGGGTACCTGTCCGACTGCGAGTGGCTGACCGCGGACGACGCGCGCGACATCGTCACCCGGCTGGACGCGCTGCAGCAGGACGCGGCGGCCGACCGCCGGCTCGCGGCGTGGGTCCGCCACTACTTCGGCGACACCTCTCCCGGGGCCGCTACAGCCCGATTCCACGAGGCGATCGAGCACCTCATGGGGGAGTGGGAGCGGCATGCGGCGTTGCACGCACGGGACGGCGACGTGGTCCCGCCGTCCGACGACCCGGTCGACGACGAGGACGAAGAGGCCTGAGCCCTTCGCGGCCGCGACGTCCGACCGCCGCGCGGAGGGCCGTCAGCCCTTGGCGGCCTTCTTCTCGGCGACGCGGATCACGCGCGGCTTCCGCTCCGGCACCGCGAGCTCGTCGGGGAATCCGGCGGGGGCGGGGCCGAAGGCCTGACGGGAGCTCGCGACGATCTTGCTGCCCAGCATGCGGTTGCCCGCACCCCCGATCACGGCGCCGATGCCGAACGGGACGGCCCGGCCGATGGCGCTCGCGCTCTGGTTCACGACGAAGCGCTTGATGAAGGCGCGCTTGATGCGGTCGGCGATGGGGCCGATGGCGAACGACGGCAGGCCCGAGGTGATGGCCCGGCCCCAGTTGGCGTTCCGGTCGACGGGCTGGCCGGAGAACTGGCCCGTGAACTGCTGGATGACCTGCGCGCCCGGGGCGCCGAGCATCATCGTCATCACGAGCGCCCGGGCGCGGGCCGGATCCTCGACGGTGATGCCGTGCACCTCCGTGATGGACTGCGCGAACAGGGCGCTCGCCTCGAGGAAGCCGGCCGTCTCCACGCCCGTGAGCGCGAGGGACACGCCGGTGCCGACGCCGGGGATGACGGCGTTCGCTCCCACGGCGGCACCACCCGCGGTGACGGCGGCCAGGAAGCGCTTCTCGAGGATCGCGATGATGCGGTCGGGTGACGCCTCGGGGTGCCGGGCCCGGATCGAGCGGATGTGGGCGAGCACGACGGGGCGCTGCACGGACAGGAGACGATCGATGCCGGTGGCCACGGTCGGGTCGAGCTCGGAGGCGTCCTTCATGCTCCGAGCCTACGCGGGGTGCCTCCGCCGTTCGTCCCCCTCGTCGTCCTCCGGATGCAAACGCGCGATCGGGCCTATCCGCTGAGGTGCGGGCACATGCGCATGGGGCGTCGGGACTCTGGTCATTCCTCCATGTGGCGGATAGGCATGTGACATGGTCACCACCGTCTCCGACGCCGCCGCCGAGTTCGGGTCCCGCGTGCGCGAGCAGCGCCAGCGCATCGGCATCAGCCAGGAGACGCTCGCGGAGCTCTCCGGCATCCACTGGACCGCCCTCGGCAAGATCGAGCGCGGCCAGCGGAACCCGAGCCTGCGCAACATCATCAAGATCGCGAGCGGCCTTGACGTGGATGCGGGGCTGCTGGTGACGGGCCTCACGGCGGACATGCTCCCGCAGGACGACGGGGACTCGCCCGCCGAGCTGATCCGCCTGGAGCGCGAGCGCGACCGGCGCGGGACCACGCCCGTCAGAAGCTGACCCGCCACAGGTACTCGCCTCCGTCCGGCCGGAACCAGCGCACCACGAGGATCGTGTCGAGCGCCAGGTCGTCTCCGCGGATGGTGGTGGACAGGCGCTCTCCGGGACGCACGGTGACGGGAGCGCGCGACAGCATGGTGCCGGACCCGAGCAGGTGCAGCGAGATGGCGTGCAGCACCTCGTCGCCGACGTTGACCAGCGCGAAGCGCGGCCGCTCGAGCGTGCGGTCGAAGTGCCACGGCACGCGGTACGCGGGCTCGGGGTCGGGACGGGTGGGCAGGGGAGGGACCGGTCGCAGCATGCGTGCACGGTAGGCGCGGCGTGCGACGTGCGTGGCCGCGGGCCTGTGGAAGGGCGGGGTTGGGGAGGAGGGGAGCGACTCGCCTCAGGAACCGCTCGAGTCCGGCGGGTTGTGGTCGGCGTTGTAGGCGTCCATGACCTGGTCCATGGGGCCGTCGAGCACGAGGGCGCCCTTGTCGAGGTACAGGCCGCGCGTGCAGAAGCGGCGGAGGTCGCGCTCGTTGTGCGAGACGAAGAAGAGCGTGCGCCCCTCCGCGAGCATCTCCTCGATCCGGTGGTAGCACTTCTCCCGGAAGGCCCGGTCGCCCACGGCGAGCACCTCGTCCACGAGGAGCACCGGCTCGTCGAGCCGCGAGATCACGGCGAACGCGATCCTCACCTTCATGCCGCTGGACAGGTGCTTGTAGGGGGTGTCGACGAAGTCCGGGATCTCGGCGAAGGCGATGATCTCGTCGAACCGCGCGTCGATCTCCGCCTTGGACATGCCGTGGAGACCCGCCGTGAGGTAGATGTTGTCGCGCACCGTCAGGTCGTTGACGAAGCCGCCCGTGATCTCGATGAGCGGTGCGACGCCGGCATGGACGCCGATCGACCCCTCGTCGGCGATGAGCACCTCGGCGACGAGCTTGAGGAGCGTCGACTTCCCCTGGCCGTTCCTGCCGACCACGCCGATCGCCTCGCCCGCCCGCACCTCGAAGGAGACGTGGCGCAGCGCCCAGAACTCGCCCGGACGGGCGCGGCGCGCCGATCCGGCGAAGAGGTCCTTGAAGCTCCGTCTGGCTTTGCGGTTGCGACGGAAGCGGATGCCCGCGTCCTCGACCGCGAGGACGGTCCGGTCGGTCGGCTCCGGGTGCGACGCGCCCATCAGATCTCCTTCAGCACGGCGGGCAGGGAGCGCCGGAAGACCAGCGAGCCGACGAGCACCAGCACCGCGGAGATGGCCGCGCTCACCCCGACCGCGTACCAGTCGAGCTCGGAGGGGAAGAACGCCGCGCGGTAGAGGCCGAAGATGCCGGTGAGGGGGTTGAGCGCGGCCCAGGGGTGCAGGTCGGCGGGCAGGTCGCTCGACGAGTAGACGATGGGGGAGGCGTAGAAGAGGAAGCGCAGCACGAGCTTCACGGCGCGCTCGAGGTCGCGGAAGAACACGACGAGCGGCGCGACGATCAGCCCGATGCCGAGGAGCAGCGCCGCCTGGATGAGCACGGCGAGCGGCAACAGCAGCACAAGTACGTCGAGTCGGGCGCCCGCGACGATCGCGAAGACGGCCAGGACCGGGAGGCTCGCGACGAACTCGAAGCCCTTCGCGAGCACGAGCCGGAGCACCCAGATGCTGCGCGGGATCCGCGTGGAGCGGACGAGCTTGGCCTGCGAGCTGAACGCCCTGGTGAAGTCGCTCGTCGCGCCCGTGAACCACATCCAGGGGAGGAGCGCCGCGAGCAGGAAGACGATGTACGGCTCCTCGCCGACGTCGCGCGAGAACACGACGGTGAAGACGAACCAGTAGATGCCCGACATGACCAGCGGGTCGAGGATCGACCAGAACCAGCCGAGCGCGCTCGTGGAGTAGCGGACCTTCAGGTCTCGCGTCGTGAGGAGCCAGAGCGACCGGCGGTAGCGGGCGACGGGGGTGCGGGATGCGCGACCGGGGCTGGCGGCATCGCGCACGACGGGGATCCTCTGCATCAGCATCCCCGAGGCGGTCTAGACGAAGAGGTTGGCCCTCTCGAGGTCCTCTGCGAAGTCGACCTCGACCGCGTACAGGTCGGAGATGTCTACCGGTTCGACGAGCAGGGAGTCCTGCTCGATCGCCAACTCTATTCCACGCTCGAAGTAGTCCTGGTCGGCGACCCGGGCCAGCTGGCGGATGAGGACGGGCTTGTCGGCCGTGGAGACGTAGTTGATGCCGACGGCCTCGCCGAGGCCGCCCTTCACCGTCTTGGACAGCTCGCGGATGAAGCCCTCGGGGCTGGTCGTGTACTTGACCTCCTCGTCGGAGACGCGGGAGGTGTTGACCGTGACGAACGACTGGTCGCGGGCGATCATCGCGGCGGCGCGGCGGAGGATCATCGGGTCGAAGACGACGTCGCCGTTCATCCAGAGGACGCCGCCGGGTGCCGAGGCGCGCAGTGCGCGGAGCAGGCTCTTCGACGTGTTCGTCTGGTCGTACTGCTCGTTGTAGATGTAGTCGGCGTCCGGGAAAGCGTCGATGATGTGGTCGAGCTTGTAGCCGACCACGATGCTGACCCGGGCGTCGTCGCCGAGGCCGAAGCGGATGTTGTCGAACTGCTGGCCCATGATGGTGCGGCCGTCGCTCAGCTCGGTGAGGGGCTTGGGGAGGCTGCGTCCGAGTCGGCTGCCCATGCCAGCCGCCAGGATGACTACCTGCGTCGTCATGTGTTCTCCGTTCCATGCGGGGTGTCGAGCCCGACCAGCGGCCCTCGGGCACCGAGGGTTCGCCGGGACTTCACTCGCGGGTTTCCTGTTCGACACGCCGTCATGTCTCCCCTATCGTAGGCCGCAGGTGGGGAAATAGGCGGGATCCAGGGTGGGGTCGTGTCCCTTTCGTGATGTGGACGGCCTCCGACCGCGGTCCCGTCCCGCCCTCCTCCGCCGTCGACCCGACCTCGTGCGCGGACCTCCGAGGACGCCGCACCGGGCACGGAGGACCGCCTTGCTAACGTGGGGCCGTGACCGACGCCCCCGACGAGACGACCCCCACCGACGCCACGTCCGACTCCTCCGCGGAGCCCCGGGATCACACGGATCGCGCTGCATCGCTCCCCGCCGAGGAGCCGCTGGCAGACGCCGCCCCTGCCGAGCCCGAGGCCACGGGCACGGTCGCCGAGGCCGCCCCGCCGCGACCGCCGCGCCCCGGTCAGCGCGTCCCGCGTCGTGCCACCGCGCCGTCGCCGCGGACCGCGCCCGCCGTCATCGTGGCGCCGACGCCGCCCCGGGTGAAGCCGACCTCCGTGGTCGCGCCCGTGTCGCGGTCGACCGCCGCGGCAGCCGAGGGCGATGGGGGCAGCGCGGCCACGACGTCACGTCCTCCACGCGTCCGGCGGCGCACCCGCGTGCAGCGTGCGGCGGGGAGCGCCGAGGTCGCCCCGGGCGCCGGGAGCGGCACGGCACCGGGCCCGGTCGATGACGAGACGGCGGCGGGCTCCACCGCGGGCTCGGCTGCGACTCCCGTCAAGGATCCGGATGCGGCGCCCCAGGACGGTCCCGAGGCCACGCGGCCGGACCGCGACGGTCTGACGGAGCTCAGCAGCATGTTCACGGACGCTGATCCGCAGCCCGCTGTCGAGCCCGTGCACGCCGTCGTGGAGCAGCACGTCGCCCCGCCGGACGACGACGCGGCACCGGATCCCGCGGATCGACCGCGTGCGTCCCCGCCGGCTGCCGAGGCGGACGTCCCCGCGGACGTCGAGGCGACGGATCCGGAGCGGGTGGCTCACGAGGACGTCGATGAGCCGGAGCCGGACGTGGAAGCGTCCACCGAGGCCGAGCGCGAGCCCGACCTCATGATCGAGCCGGCCTCCAGTCCCGTCGACCTGCCCGATGCCCAGCAGGACGTCGTCGCGGAGGACGAGCCCGAGGCGGATTCCGCGCCGGAGCCGGAGGCGGAGCCCGCCGTCGAGGCGGATCCCCTCGCGGCGTCCGAGCCGGTCGTCGGGGTCGTCACCGCGACCGCGTCCGTCGCGGACGACGACGAGCCGGCACCCGGTCCGGATCCCGAGCCCGCCCGCACCGTGACCGTCCGCACCGACAGCCTCACCGCGCCGCGCTCGACCCGGCCCGGCCTCGCGGGCGTCGCCGAGACCGCCCTCACGCCGTCCGTGCGCGGCGACCGCGCCGCCGCTCCGGAGCTCGGGGACGACGTCCTCGTCATCGACGGCCTGACCAAACGCTTCGACGAGAAGGTCGCCGTCGACGACATCGCGCTCACCGTCCGCGCCGGCTCCTTCTACGGCATCGTCGGCCCGAACGGCGCGGGCAAGACGACGACCATGTCCATGGTCACGGGTCTCCTCCGGCCCGACGCGGGCACCGTCACCGTCAACGGGATCGACGTCTGGGCCGACCCGCTCACCGCGAAGCGGAGCATCGGCGTGCTGCCGGACCGACTCCGGCTCTTCGACCGCCTCACCGGTGCCCAGCTGCTGCACTACTCGGGCGCCCTGCGGGGGCTCGACGACGCGGAGATCCGCAGCCGCTCGGCCGACCTGATCGCCGCATTCGGGCTCGAGGACGCCGTCGGACGGCTCGTCACCGACTACTCGGCGGGCATGACCAAGAAGGTCGCGCTGGCCTGCGCCATGATCCACTCGCCGCGCATGCTCGTCCTCGACGAGCCGTTCGAGTCGGTCGACCCGGTGTCGGCGGCGAACGTGGTCGAGATCCTGCAGGACTACGTGGCGCACGGCGGCACGGTCGTGCTGTCGAGCCACGGCATGGACTTCATCCAGCGCATCTGCGACCACGTCGCGATCATCGTCAACGGCCGTGTGCTCGCCGCGGGCACCATGGACGAGGTCCGCGCGGGCCGCTCGCTGGAGGAGCGCTTCGTGGCGCTGGCCGGCGGTCGACGCACGGCGGAGGGGTTCTCGTGGTTGCACTCGTTCTCCGACTGAGGCTCGCCCTCCTCGCCAACGCCTTCCGCCGCAGCCCCTGGCAGGTCCTCGGGCTGGTCGCGGCCGGCGTCTACGGGCTCCTCGTCACGGTGCTCGCCGTCGGCGCGCTCGCGGGTCTCCGCGACGCGGACGTCGCATCCGCGCGGGACGTCGTCGTGGCAGGTGGCGCGCTCGTCGTCCTGGGGTGCCTCGTCGTGCCGCTCGTGCTCGGCAGCCAGGACGCCATGGATCCGCGCCGGTTCGCGCCGTACGGCATCGAGCCCCGGCGACTCGCCGTGGCGCTGGCCGCCGCCGCCGCCGTCAGCGTCCCGGGAGCGGTCCTCGTGGTCGTGGCGCTGACCACCGTGGTCACCTGGGCCCGCGACCCGCTCACGGCCCTCGTCGCCGTGGTCTCCACCTGCGCCGCGGTCGTCACGTGCGTGCTCGTCGCCCGGATCAGCACCGTCCTCTCCTTCGTGCTGCTCAGCACGCGGCGGGCGCGCGAGGCGACCGGCCTCGGAGCCGGCCTCGTCGCCGTGCTCCTCGTGCCCGCGGTCATCGCGCTCGCGCAGGCCGACCTCCTCGACGACGGGCTCCGTCCCGTGCGCGGCGTGCTGGGTGCCATCGCCTGGACCCCGCTCGGCGCGGCCTGGTCCGCTCCCGCGGCAGCCGTCGCCGGCGACGGCGGTGCGGCCGCGGGGATGCTGCTCGTGGCCGTCGCCTCCGCCGCGCTCCTGGCGCTCGCCTGGATCCGCCTGGTGCCGTGGGCCCTCACGGCACCCGACCGCGCCGGCGGCGGTCGCGTGCAGGACGGCCTCGGCTGGTTCGGCCGCTTCGGCGCCACGCCCGCGGGCGCGGTGGCCGCACGGAGCGTCACCTACTGGATCCGCGACCCGCGGTACCGGGCCACGCTCGTGCTGATCCCCGTGCTCCCGCTCGTGCTCCTCATCCCGCTCGTGATCGTGGACGTGGACGCGCACGTCCTCGCCCTCGTGCCCCTGCCGGTGATGGCGCTGTTCCTCGGCTGGAGCGCGCACAACGACACCGCGCACGACCACACCGCAGTCTGGCTGCACGTCGTCTCGGGCATCCGCGGCGTCGCGGACCGCGTCGGCCGCCTCGTGCCGGTCCTCGCGATCGGCGTCCCGCTCGTCGCGATCGGCGCGCCGCTCAGCGCGCTCGGCTTCGGCGACGCATCGGTCCTGCCCTCCGTCATCGGGGTCAGCGGCGGCGTACTGCTCGTCGGCATGGGGCTCGCCTCGCTCTTCTCCGCGCGGTTCCCCTATCCCGCGTCGCGGCCCGGGGACAGCCCGTTCCACGCGCCGCAGAGCGTGAGCGCCGGCGGATCCACGGTGCCCACGCTCTCCTTCCTCGCGACGGTCGTCCTCGCCCTCCCGTCCGCCTGGCTCGGTTGGATGGGGCTCGTCCACGGGGGCGCGTACCCGATCTGGTCGCTCGTTGTGGGGCTGGGCATCGGCATCGTGACGCTCGTCGCGGGCGTCGCCGGCGGCGGACGGGTGTTCGAGCGGCGCGGCCCCGAGCTGCTGGCGTTCGCGCAGCGCCACTGAGGACCGTGACGGACGCCAGCCGGCCGCCGGTTCCCGCGCGCGGGAAAAGTAGACTGGGCGCATGGTCATCCTCAGCATCGAACAGGCCCCCGGCCGGCCCGCGCAGGGCGGCGGCACCGACACCCTCGACCGCGAGCTCGAGGAGCTCCTCGAGCAGGAGACGATCGAGCCGGGGGATCACGAGCGCTTCTCGCACTACGTGAAGAAGGACAAGATCCTCGAGTCCGCGATCAGCGGCAAGCCCGTGAAGGCGCTCTGCGGTAAGAAGTGGCTGCCCGGGCGCGACCCGGAGAAGTTCCCGGTCTGCCCCGACTGCAAGCGCATCTACGAGAACATGAAGCCCGAGTAGAAGCCCGTCCGCGGCGCCTCGCGCAGTGCCGTCCGGGGTGCCGTCCGCATCAGGCCGGGGCGCCCTCCTCGGTCGGGATCGCCGGGTCGCCGGCGCGCAGCCGGAAGGCCTGGGCGGGCAGGTCGCGCACGACGCGGGCGTGGTGCTCGCGCGCAACGGCCGTGCCCTCGCGGCCCAGCCAGCGCGGATCGGGCTCGCCCGCCTCCGCCAGCGTGACGACGAGGTCGCGGTCGCCGGGGAGCGGGGCCGGGTGCGGCCCGACGGTGACGAGCTCACTCGTCGCGACCCCCTGCGCGTCGTGCCGTCGCCGCGCGCCCTTGAGCCCGCCGCGGCTCTGCTTGCCCGTCGACCGCTTCGCGACGGACACCCACTCGCCGCCGCCCGCATCGCGGTGGGCGACGAGCTTGAAGACCATGCCGGCCGCGGGGGCGCCGGATCCGGTGACGAGCGAGGTCCCGACCCCGTACGAGTCCACGGGGGAGGCGGCGAGGCCGGCGATGCCGTGCTCGTCGAGGTCGTTGGTGACCGTGATCCGCGTGCCCGTCGCGCCCAGCGCGTCGAGCTGCGCGCGCACCTCGCCGACGAGCACCGGGAGGTCGCCCGAGTCGAGGCGCACGGCGCCGAGGCCGGTGCCGGCGACGCGGACCGCGGTGTCCACGCCCTGCCGCACGTCGTAGGTGTCCACGAGCAGCGTGGTGCCCGCGCCGAGGGCCTCCACCTGGGCCCGGAACGCCTGCTCCTCGGTGTCGTGCAGGAGCGTGAACGAGTGCGCGGCCGTGCCCATGGTCGGGACGCCCCAGGTGCGGCCGGCCTCGAGGTTCGAGGTGGCGCTGAAGCCCGCGATGAAGGCGGCGCGTGCCGCGGCGACCGCCGACCGCTCGCCCGTGCGGCGGGATCCCATCTCGGCGAGCGGGCGCCCGCCGGCGACCTGCACCATGCGCGCGGCGGCGCTCGCGACCGCGGAGTCGTAGTTGAGGACGCTGAGCACCAGGGTCTCGAGGATCACGCCGTCGGCGAACGGCGCCTCGACCGTGAGGAGCGGCGAACCCGGGAAGTAGACCTCGCCCTCGCGGTAGCCCGTGATGCGACCGCGGAACCGGTAGTCGGCGAGCCAGGCGAGCGCCTCCTCGCCGACGACGCGCTCCGTGCGCAGGTACTCGAGCTCGGCGTCGCCGAAGCGGAAGTCGCGGATCAGCTCGAGGAGCCGGCCCGTGCCCGCGACCACGCCGAACCGCCGGCCGCTCGGCAGCCGCCGGGCGAAGCACTCGAAGACGCACTCGCGGTCGTGGGTGCCCGCCTTGAGCGCTGCGTCGAGCATCGTGAGCTCGTACCGGTCGGTGAGGAGGGAGGTCGCCTGGTGCACGGGGACAGCCTAGGGCGGCGTCCGGCGGGCGGGCCGTCCGCATCGCGCACGGACCGGGCCGCTGTCGGTGGTCCGGCCTAGGTTCGTGCCATGGAGCGCACACGATGGATCCTCGCCGACCAGCTGGGCGACCACTTCGACGACGGCGGGCCGATGCTGCTCATCGAGTCGCGGGGCCTGCTCGCCCGACGGCCGTACCACCGGGCCAAGGCGCACCTCATCCTGTCGGGCATCCGCCACCGCGCCCGCGCGCTGGGCGACCGGGTCGAGTTCCACCAGGTGGACCACTACCGGGAGGTCGTCGAGGGCCGGAACGACCTCGAGGTCATCGACCCCACCTCCCGCGGTCTCCGGCGCCTCGTCGCGGAGATCGGGGCGCACGTGCTGCCGAGCCGCGGCTTCGTCACCAGCGAGCAGGAGTTCGCGGAGTGGATGGCGGGCCGCACCTCGAACCGCCTCGTCATGGAGGACTTCTACCGGTGGTCGCGCGCCCGCACGGGCATCCTCATGGACGGCGACGTGCCCGTAGGCGGCCGCTGGAACTACGACCACGACAACCGCGAGCCGCCGCCGAAGGGCGCGACGAGCCTCGGCCTGCCCGAGCCGTGGTGGCCCGAGGAGGACGAGATCGACCAGGAGGTCCGGGCCGACCTCGACGAGTGGGAGCGGAAGGGGCTCGTGCGGTTCGTGGGGGAGGACGGCCCGCGGCGCTTCGCCGTCACGCCCGAGGAGGGGCGCCTCGCGCTCGACGACTTCGTGGCCAGCCGCCTCAACGACTTCGGCCCGTTCGAGGACGCGTCGCTCGCGGGGGACTGGACCATGGCGCACTCGCTGCTGAGCGCCACCATGAACATGGGGGTGCTGGATCCCGCGGACGTCATCGAGCGCATCGTCGCGGAGCACGCCGCAGGCCACGCGCCCATCCAGAGCGTCGAGGGCATCGTGCGGCAGATCATGGGCTGGCGCGACTACGTGTGGCACCTCTACTGGGCGTTCGAGGACGACTACACCTCGCAGAACCGGCTCGACGCGCACCGCGGCGTGCCCACCGCGCTGCAGGAGCTCGACGCGTCCGGCATCGAGGCGGCGTGCCTCTCCCATGTCGTCGACAAGGTCCGCACGCACGGGTGGGCGCACCACATCGAGCGGCTCATGATCCTCGGCAACCTCGCGCTCCAGCGCGGCTACGACCCGGCCGCCATGAACGACTGGTTCATCGACTCCTTCGTCGACGGCACGCCGTGGGTCATGCCGGCGAACGTCGTCGGCATGGCGCTGCACGCGGACGGCGGGCGCATGGCGACGAAGCCCTACGCGGGAGGCGGTGCGTACATCGACCGCATGTCCGACCACTGCGGGGGCTGCCCGTTCGACCCGAAGGTGCGGGTCGGCCCGACCGCCTGCCCGTACACGGCCGGCTACTGGTGGTTCCTCGACCGCAACCAGGAGCGGCTCCGCGGCAACGCGCGGATGGCCCAGCCGCTCGCCGGGCTGCGCCGGCTGAAGGACCTGCCGGAGCTCGTCGCCCAGGAGGATGCGCGGCGGTCGCTGTGACGGGGGTCGCGAGCCGTACGGCGGCAGGGGCCGACGAGCCCGCCGGTAGGCTAGGCGGATGAGCGACGCGCCGATCGGGATCTTCGACTCCGGCGTCGGCGGCCTCACCGTGGCCCGTGCGGTCGCCGCGCTCCTGCCGCGCGAGTCGATCATCTACATCGGCGACACGGCGCACACGCCCTACGGCGACAAGCCCATCGCGGACGTCCGCCGCTACGCGCTCGCGGTCCTCGACGACCTCGTCGAGCGCGGCGTCAAGATGCTCGTCATCGCGTGCAACACGGCGTCAGCGGCCATGCTCCGCGACGCCCGCGAGCGCTACGACATCCCCGTGGTCGAGGTGATCCAGCCGGCCGTGCGCACCGCCGTCAGCGTCACCCGCAACCACCGGGTGGGCGTCATCGCCACGCACGCCACCGTCACGAGCCGCGCCTACGACGACGCGTTCGCCGCGGCCCCGCACCTGGCGCTCACCTCCGCGGAAGCGCCGGACTTCGTCGGCTTCGTCGAGCGCGGCGAGACCTCCGGGCCCGAGCTCATGTCCGCCGCCGAGGGGTACCTCGCGCCCCTCCGCGCGGCGGGCGTCGACACGCTCGTGCTCGGCTGCACCCACTACCCGTTCCTCGAGGGCGCCATCTCGCTGATCATGGGACCCGACGTCACCCTCGTCTCGAGCGACACCGAGACCGCCAAGGACGTGTACCGCGAGCTGGTGTCGGCCGGCCTCGAGCGCCGCTCCGACGCCCCGCCCGTGATCCGGTACGAGGCTACCGGCGGCAGCGCCTCCGACTTCGAGACGCTCGCGCATCGCATGCTCGGCTCCGGCGTCACGCACGTCGAGCTCGTCGAGACCGGCGCCATCACCCTTCCCCGCCGACCGCGACCGGACGCGGCGACGCCTCCGGACGCGGACGGCACCCCATCCACCCCCGACCCGAGCTGAGGCCGCACATGACCGACGACACCCCCCGCCACGACGGCCGTACCGCCGACCAGCTGCGCGAGATCACGATCGAGCGGGACTGGAGCGAGCAGGCCGAGGGATCCGCCCTCATCTCCTTCGGCCGCACCCGCGTCCTCTGCACCGCGTCCTTCACGAACCGCGTGCCGCGCTGGAAGGCGGGCAGCGGCCAGGGCTGGGTCACCGCCGAGTACGCGATGCTGCCGCGCGCCACGAACGAGCGCATGGACCGCGAGGCCGTCAAGGGCAAGGTCGGCGGACGCACGCACGAGATCTCCCGTCTCATCGGCCGCAGCCTCCGCGCCGTCGTCGACATGAAGGCGCTCGGCGAGAACACCGTCGTCATCGACTGCGACGTGCTGCAGGCCGACGGCGGCACGCGCACCGCGGCGATCACGGGCGCGTACGTCGCCCTCGCCGACGCGCTCGAGTGGGGCCGCGAGAGGAAGTTCATCGCGCAGCGCGCCACGCCGCTCAAGGACAGCGTCGCCGCGGTCTCCGTCGGGATCGTCGACGGGAAGCCGCTGCTCGACCTCGCCTACGTCGAGGACGTGCGCGCGGAGACCGACATGAACGTCGTGATGACGGGCAGCGGGTCGTTCGTGGAGGTCCAGGGCACCGCCGAGGGCGCGCCCTTCGACCGCGCGGAGCTGGACGCCCTGCTCGACCTGGCGCTCGGCGGCGGCACCACGCTCACCGCGCTGCAGGCGCAGGCGCTCGGTCGCTGAGGTACCGGCCGTGATCCCGCTCGTCCTCGCCACGCACAACGCCCACAAGGTCGAGGAGCTGCGCCGGATCCTCGGTGCGCGCCTCGACGGCATCGACCTCGTCGCCTACGACGGGTCGGAGCCAGTGGAGGACGGCACGACCTTCGAGGAGAACGCGCTCATCAAGGCCCGTGCCGCCGCGCTGCACACGGGGCACGCGACGCTGGCCGACGACTCGGGAATCGGCGTCGACATCCTGGGCGGATCGCCCGGGATCTTCTCGGCGCGCTGGTCGGGGCCCGCGCGCGACAGCCGCGCGAACCTCGAGCTCCTGCTCTGGCAGCTGGGCGACGTGCCGGACGCCCACCGCGGCGCGCGCTTCACGTGCGCCGCAGCCATCGTCGTCCCCACCGCCGACGGCCTCGTCGAGCGCACCGCCCTCGGTGTGTGGGAGGGATCCGTGCTGCGCGAGGTGGCGGGGGAGGGCGGCTTCGGCTACGACCCGATCTTCCGTCCGGCCACCGGCGGCGCGAGCGCGGCGGCGCTCAGTGCGGACGAGAAGAACCGCGTCAGCCACCGAGCGCTGGCGTTCGACGCGATCATGCCCGTCGTCCGCCGGGAGCTCCTCGGCGAGGGCTGACGGCACCTCCTCACCCTCATGAGATCGGGAGTCGTTCCCGACTGCGCTCCTGGCTGGATCCGCATGACGGCGGGCCCGTACGGTGGACGCATGGCTCCCGGATCGCACGACCACGGCGCGGCCACGACCGACCGACGGCGTCTCGTGATCGCGATCGCGATCACCGCCACGGTCCTCGTGATCGCGATCGCGATCACCGCCACGGTCCTCGTGGTCGAGGTCGTCGGAGCGCTCGTCTCCGGCTCGCTCGCGCTCCTCGCCGACGCCGGCCACATGACGAGCGACCTCCTGGGCCTCGGCATCGCCCTGGTCGCCACCATCGTCGCCGCGCGTCCCGCGACCGACCGGCACACCTTCGGCTTCCAGCGCGGCGAGGTCCTCGGCGCGCTCGTGAACGGGCTGATCCTCGCGGGCGTCGCCGTCTACGTGGCCGTGCAGGGCGTCCAGCGGCTGCTCGCCCCGCAGGGCCCCGAGGTGGACCCCGGCGTCATGCTGATGGCCGCGGGCATCGGTCTCGTCGCCAACGTCGCCGCGCTGGTCGTGCTGCGCGGGGGAGCGGGCAGCTCGATCAACATGCGCGGCGCCTACCTCGAGGTGCTCGGCGACGCCTTCGGCTCCGTCGCGACCATCGCCGCGGGCGTCGTGATCCTGGTGACCGGCTTCGGCCGTGCGGACGCCATCGCATCGCTCGTCATCGCGGCGCTCATCGTGCCGCGCGCGGTCGTGCTGCTGCGGGACGTCGTGCGCGTGCTGAACGAGTCGACGCCCGTGGGCACCGAGCCCGAGCGGATCCGCGCGCACCTGCTCGAGACGCCCGGCGTCACGGCCGTGCACGACGTGCACGTGTGGGCCATCACATCCGGTTCCCCCGTCTTCACCGCCCACGTCGTCGTGGAGCAGGAGGTGTTCCGCGACGGGCGAACGGGTGAACTCCTCGACCTGCTGGCCGGCTGCCTGGACGACCACTTCGACGTCGAGCACAGCACGTTCCAGCTGGAGCCCGAGGAGCACGCCGGGCACGAGCACCGGCACCACGTCTGACCCGACCGGATGCCGCGCCGCGTATCAGCGCGCGGCCGCGGATCAGCGGGCGGGCGCGGAGCGGAGCCCGTCAGCGCCGCGGGTCGTTCGAGGGGTCCTGGTCGAACTCCTCGGGGGTGAGCGCGAGGTCCTCGCCGCTCGGCAGGACGCCGGCCGCGTCGTGCGCGTGCTTCCGTGCGCGGAGGAAGTGGATCGCCGCGGGCACGACGGTGATGAATACGGCCCCGAGCAGGACGTAGTCGATGTAGTGCGTGACGAAGTCGCGGATGGGCGGGAAGCCGTTGAGCAGGTGACCGAGGAAGGTGAGGCCCGCGCCCCAGAGGAGCGCGCCGATTGCGTTGTAGAAGGAGTACTTGCGGTAGTCCATGTGGCCGACGCCCGCGGCGATCGGCGCGAACGTGCGGACGATGGGCACGAAGCGCGCCGCGATGACCGCCAGCCCGCCGAAGCGCGCGAAGAACGCGTTGGTGCGCACGACGTTCTGGCGGCTGAAGATCCCGGAGTCCTTGCGCTCGAAGACCTTCGGTCCGGCCTTGTGGCCGATGAGGTAGCCGACCTCGCCGCCCGCGAACGCGGAGAAGGCGATCGCGAGGCAGACCCACCAGATGTCGATGCCGGTGATCCCGGGGAGGGTCAGTCCGGCGATGACGAGGAGCGTGTCGCCGGGGAAGAGGAACCCGAAGAGCAGTCCCGTCTCGGCGAAGATGATGAGGCAGATCCCGATGAGGGCGAATCCCCCGAACGACTCGATGAGGGTCGTCGAGTCGAGGAAGTCGAAGAGCTGGGGATGCACGTGGGGCTCCAGTCGTGATGGGTCGCGACGTGAGCGGAGCGACCTGTGGCAGAGCACAGGATATCGGGAGCGGCCGTCCGCCGGCCGAGACCCGGACACCCCCGGTCGAGGGACCTGGCGCGGGTCAGGCGCCGAGGTCGGCGTGGCCGAAGAGCCCCGGGACGCCGCCCGAGTGCCAGAGGACGACGCGGTCGTCCGCTCCGATGGACCCGTCGCCCACCGCGGCCGCCAGCCCCGCCGCCGCGCGGGCCGTGTAGGTGGGGTCGAGGAGGATCCCCGTCGTCCTCGCCACGAGCACGAGCGCTTCCCGGGCCTCGTCGGTGAGGTGGGCGTAGCCGGGGCCGACCCGGTCCGCGTCGATGCGCAAGGCAGCCGCCTCGATCCCCGTCCCGCGCTCCGTCAGGAACCCCGCCACCACGGCGCGCGGCTCGGCGACGGCGCCGCAGTGCACGCCGAGGACGCGCTCGGGGCCGAGCGCCTCGACGAGCCCGGCCATCGTGCCGCCGGAGCCGAGGGCGACGACCACGTGGTCGACCGCACCGACCTGCGCCGTGAGCTCGTGCCCCGCGTCGACGAAGCCCTGCACGGAGTGCGCGTCGGATCCGCCGAACGCCACGCGGTGCACGCGCGTGCCCGCACCCTCCAGCTCGGCCACGACGGACGCGGCGCGCGACTCCGCGCCCTCGTCGCCCGACCACTCGATGCGCGCGCCGAACAGCCCGTCGAGCAGCACGTTGCCGCGCGCGGCGACCTCGTGGCCCTCGAGCACCAGGACGACGTCGAGGCCGAGGGACGCGCCCGCCGCCGCCGTCATCCGCGCGTGGTTGCTCTGCGCAGCCCCTGTGGTGACCACGGTGGTGGCCCCGCGCGCGACGGCCCGGCCGAGCGAGTGCTCGAGCTTCCTGGCCTTGTTCCCGCCGCCGCCCCAGCCGATGAGGTCGTCGCGCTTCATCAGGAGCCGCTCGGGGTGCAGGCCGAGCGCCTCCGCGAGGCGGGGGACCGGGTGCACGGGGGTGGGGTCGGTCCAGAGGCGGATGCGTTCGTCCACGGGAGCTCCTCGCTGCGGGTCGGAGCGTCGCGGCGAGGAGGCCGTGGCGGGCCCCGTCGCTGGTGCGGGAGAAGGGACTTGAACCCTCACGCTCGAAAGCACAGGAACCTAAATCCTGCGTGTCTACCGATTCCACCACTCCCGCGGGTGCCCGACCAGCTTAGGACGCCCCCTAATATGTTGATCGTGACAACGAAGACACTCGTAGCAGGCATCGACTCCTCCACGCAGAGCTGCAAGGTGGTCGTCCGCGACCTCGACACGGGCGCGCTCGTGCGCTCCGGCCGCGCGTCCCACCCCGACGGGACGGAGGTGGATCCTGAACGCTGGTGGGATGCGCTGCTCGCCGCCATCGCCGACGCGGGCGGCCTCGACGACGTGGCCGCGATCTCGGTGGGCGGCCAGCAGCACGGCATGGTCTGCCTCGACGAGTCTGGCGCGGTCGTCCGCGATGCGCTCCTCTGGAACGACACCCGATCCGCCCAGGCCGCCGCCGACCTCCGCGACGAGCTCGGTGCGGACGCCTGGGCGAGCGCCACGGGCGTCGTCCCGGTCGCGTCCTTCACCGCCACCAAGCTCCGCTGGCTCCGCGACGCCGAGCCCGAGAACGCGGCCCGCGTCGCCGCCGTCGCCCTCCCGCACGACTGGCTGAACTGGCGCCTCCTCGGCCACGGCGCCGGATCCCCGGACCTCGCCGCCCTCTCCACCGACCGCTCCGACGCGAGCGGCACCGCGTACTGGTCGAGCGTCACGGGGGAGTACCGCCTCGACCTGCTGGAGCGCGCGCTCGGCCGCGTCGTCGGCCTGCCGCGCGTGCTCGGCCCCGGCGAGTCCGCCGGTGTCACCGGCGACGGCATCCCCGGCGTCCCGGCCGGCATCCCGGTCGGTCCCGGCGCGGGCGACAACGCGGCCGCCGCGCTCGGGCTCGGCGCGGTGCCGGGCGACGTGGTCGTCTCCATCGGCACGTCGGGCACGGTCTTCGCCGTCACGGCGGATCCCATCACCGACGCCACCGGCACGGTCGCCGGCTTCGCGGACGCCACGGGCAACTTCCTCCCGCTCATCGCCACCCTCAACGCCGCGCGCGTGCTCGACGGCGGCGCGCGCCTCCTCGGCGTCGACCACGCACGCCTCTCCGAGCTCGCGCTCGAGGCCCCCGCGGGATCCGACGGCCTCGTGCTCCTGCCCTACTTCGAGGGCGAGCGCACGCCGAACCTCCCCGACGCGACCGCGTCGCTCCACGGCATGACCCTCCGCAACAGCACGCCGGCGACCATGGCCCGTGCGCACGTCGAGGGCATGCTGTGCGGCCTGGCCGACGGCCTCGACGCGATCACGCGCCAGGGCGTCGAGGTGGAGCGCGTGCTCCTCATCGGCGGCGGGGCGAAGAACCGCGCCGTTCGCGAGATCGCGCCGACCATCTTCGGCGTCCCGATCCACGTGCCGGACGCGGGCGAGTTCGTCGCCGACGGCGCCGCGAAGCAGGCCGCGTGGATCCTCACGGGCAGCGTCCCCGAGTGGCCCCTGGCGGGCGACGAGGTCTTCGACGCGCCGGGCGTGCCCGCGGTGCGCGAGGCCTATGCGGCGGCGAAGGCGGAGCTGGGGTACTGAGCGTGCCGGGCCGCCGCTGACGCGTCGGCCTGTGGACGGCCCCGACGGGATCCGCCCCTGATCAGCATCCTGAGCGGGTGCAGACGCGGACTCCCCTCGACACCATCGCCGGACGCGTGCGCGAGCGCCTGCGGGACGACGGGGCGGCGGCCGATCCCGCGGGCACCGCGGCTGTGGTGCGCGAGGAGGTCCGGCGGTTCGCGGAGCAGGCGCTCGGATCCGACTCCCGGCTCCTCGACGACGAGGCGGCCACCGAGCGGCAGGTGCTCGCGCGCATCACGGGCTTCGGGGCCCTGCAGCCCCTCCTCGACGACGACTCGATCGAGGAGATCTGGATCAACGCGCCGACCCGCGTCTTCGTCGCGCGGGCCGGCGTCGCCGAGCTGACGCCGCTCGTCCTCACCGACGCGGAGGTGCGCGACCTCGTCGAGCGGATGCTGCAGTCGTCCGGGCGGCGGGTCGACCTGTCGACGCCGTTCGTGGACGCGTCGCTGCCCGACGGGTCGCGGCTGCACGTGGTGATCCCCGACGTCACGCGCCGCCACTGGGCCGTCAACATCCGGAAGTTCTCGCGGCGCATCCGCGACTTCGACCACCTCGTGGCCCTCGGCAGCCTGCCGCTGCAGGCCGCCGAGTTCCTGCGCATGAGCGTGCGGGCGGGCCTGTCCATCGTCGTGAGCGGAGCGACGCACACGGGCAAGACCACGATGATCGACGCCCTCCTGTCCGCGGCCCGCGCGTCCGACCGCATCGTGACGGTCGAGGAGACCTTCGAGCTGGACCCGGCGGGACGCGACGTCGTGGCCATGCAGTGCCGGCAGCCGAGCCTCGAGGGCTCGGGCGAGATCACGCTGCGTCGCCTCATCAAGGAGGCGCTGCGGATGCGGCCCGACCGGCTCGTGGTCGGCGAGGTGCGCGAGGCGGAGTGCCTCGACCTCCTCATCGCGCTCAACTCGGGCGTGCCGGGCATGTGCTCCATCCACGCGAACAGCGCGCGCGAGGCACTCGTCAAGCTGTGCACGCTGCCGCTGCTGGCCGGCCGCAACATCGACTCCGCGTTCGTCGTGCCGACCGTCGCGACCTCGGTCGACCTCGTCGTGCACCTCGAGGTGCTGCCGTCCGGTGCCCGGCGGGTGGTCGACATCCTCGCGCCCGGGGGTAGACACGCGGGCATGGTCATCGAGGCGAGCTCCGTGTTCGCGCTGGAGGACGGGATCCTCACGTCCACCGGCGGGCAGCCCGCGCACCTGGCGAAGTACCGCGCCGCCGGGCTCGACCCGCTGCGGATCCTGGTGGGGGCGCCGTGAGCGTCGCCCTCGGGCTCGCGCTCGGCGCGGGCCTCGTGCTCCTGATCTCGCCGCGCCTGTGGCCCGCGTCCCCCGACGGGTCGACGCGATCACGCGGGCTGACCGCGTCCGTGCACGACCGCCTCACCCACGCGGGGCTGGCCCGGGTCTCCGTGAGCTCGTTCCTCGCCGTCTCCGCGCTGGTCGGGCTTGCGGCGGGCGTGCTCGTGGAAGCGCTCCTCCGCGTGGACGGCGCCGCGCTCGCGGCCGCGGCCACCGGCCTGCTGCTGCCGTGGGCGGTCGTGGGCGCGCGATCCGCGTCCCGTCGCCGTGCCCATCGGGAGGTGTGGCCCGACGTGGTCGACCACCTCGTGAGCGCGGTCCGCGCGGGCATGGGGCTCCCGGACGCGGTGGCGTCGCTCGCCGTCGCGGGCCCCGTCGTGCTGCGGCCCGCCTTCCGGGAGTTCGCGTCCGTCCACCGGACGACGGGCAGCTTCGCCGTGGCGCTCGACGAGCTCAAGGAGCAGCTGGCGGATCCGACAGCAGACCGCATCCTGGAGACGCTGCGCATGGCGCGCGAGGTGGGCGGCACGCAGCTGCCGGACGTTCTCCGCGGGCTGGCGCGGTTCCTCCGGGACGAGGCCGCCATCCGGAGCGAGGCGGAGGCCCGGCAGTCGTGGGTCGTGAACGCGGCCAAGCTCGGCGTCGCGGCCCCGTGGATCATCCTCGCGCTCCTGTCCACCCGGTCGGAGGCGGTCGCCGCGTACGACACCGCCGCGGGCACCGTCGTGATCGTCGTCGGGCTCGTCGTGTCCGCCGTCGCCTACCGGCTGATGCTCGCGCTCGGGCGGCTCCCGGAGGACCGGAGGTGGTTCGCGTGACGGGGATCGAGTCCTGGGGCGCCGTCCTCGGACTCGTCGCGGGCGTGGGGCTCTGGACGATGATGGGCGCGGTTCCCCGGTTCCGTCGGGCCCGCCTGCTCGACCGCGTCGCCCCGCACGTCCTCGACGTCTCCGAGGGCGCGCGTCGGCACCTCGCCCTCACCACCGTCCACCCGCTGCCCGTGCTCGGCACGCTCGGCGCCCCGGCGGTGATCCCCCTGCGGCGTGGCCTCGCTCGCGTGCTCGGCGGCACCGAGCGGATCGAGCGGCTGCTCGGCCAGTCCGGTTCGACCGACGACGTCGAGCGGCACCGGTCGCGCCAGCTCGTCGGCCTCGTCCTCGGGACCGCCGCGGGCATCGTGATCGCCGCCCTGGCCGGAGGCGCCGCCGTCGTGGCGGGCGGGCTGCCGCAGACGCAGCTGGTCGCCGTGCCCGTCGTCGCGGCTGTCGCCGAGCTGGTCGCGTGCGACACCGCGCTCGAACGACGTGCGAAGCGCCGGATCGCGCGCATCCAGGCGGAGCTGCCGACCGTGCTGGAGTTCCTGGCGCTCAGCCTCGCCGCGGGGGAGGGCCTGCTCGACGCCCTCCGCCGCGTGGCCCGCGTCGGGTCCGGCGAGCTCGCGGGGGAGCTGGGGGCGGGTGGTCGCCGACGTCGGCACTGGGATCCCCGTCACCCGCGCCTTCGACGACCTGGCGCGACGCCTCGCCATGCCCGCGGTGTCCCGCCTCGTCGACCAGCTCGCCGGATCCCTCGAGCGCGGCACCCCGCTGGCCGAGGTGCTCCGCGCGCAGGCCCAGGACGCGCGCGAGGTCGCCAAGCGCGAGCTCCTCGAGAGCGCCGGCCGCAAGGAGGTGGGGATGCTCGTGCCGCTGGTGTTCCTCATCCTCCCGTTGACCATCGTCTTCGCCCTGTTCCCCGGTGTCTTCGTCCTGCAGCTCGGGCTGTAGGCGGACGCCGACGACCCATCCCGAATCCGACAACGACCGAGAGGCACGACATGACCGACGAACGAGGCGCTCTGGGCGCCGATGCCGCACCCGGCAGCCCGTGGGATGACGACCGCGGCGACGTGCCCGGCTGGGTGCTCATCACGCTGATGACGGCCGGACTCGTCATCATCCTGTGGGGCGTCGCCGGACCGCTGCTGCAGAACGTCTTCACCCAGGCCATCGACCGGGTCACATCGTTCTGATGCGCGACGACCGCGGCTCGGCACCCGCCGAGTTCGTCATGGTCGGCGCCCTCCTCGTCGTCCTCGCCCTCTCGGTGGTGCAGCTCGCGCTGGCGCTCCACGTGCGGACGACCGTGCTCGACGCGGCCGCCGAGGGTGCGCGCACGGCCGCGCTCGCCGGGGCCACCCGCGCCGACGGCATCGAGCGAACACGCGAGCTGATCACGACGGCCGTGGGGCCGCGCTATGCGGAGGACGTCACCGCGGGCACGGGCACCGTGCTCGGTCACGCGGTCGTCAGCGTCACAGTCCGGACGACGCTGCCCCTCGTCGGCCTCCTGGGCGTCGACCGCGGGCTGGAGGTGACGGGCCATGCGGCCGTGGAGCGCCTGGGGTGACGACCGCGGCTCGGCGGCGCTGGAGTTCATCACCGCGGGCGTGCTCCTCCTCGTCCCGCTCGTCTACCTCGTCATCGCCCTGTCGGCGATCCAGGGGGCGGCGCTCGGCACGGAGGGCGCGGCGCGACAGGCGGCCCGCGTGTACGTGCGCGCGGACGACGACGCGGCCGGTCGCCGGGAGGCGCGGTCGGCCGTCGAGGTCGCGCTCGCCGACCAGGGGATCGCACCCGACGGCATCGCCCTCGACATCACGTGCACGCCGGATCCGGGGCGCTGCCACTCCCCGCGGTCGCTCGTGCACGTGTCCGTGCGCGTCGCCGCCGAGCTGCCGCTCGCGCCACCGGTCGCCGGTCCGGACGCGCCCGGATCGGTCGCTGTCCACGGCGACGCGGACGAGCGCGTGTCGGTCTTCGCACGAGGAGGACGGTGAGCGGCGGGCGGCCGTGGCCGCGTCGCGGGCGCGCATCGATCGTCCGCGCGGGCGCGCACGAGGACGACGGCTCGATCCTGCCGCTCGTGATCGCGTCCTGCGCGCTGGGTCTCGCGGTGATCCTCATGGTGTCCGCGGCGTCCTCGCTCTACCTCGAGCGCGTGCGCCTCTTCTCGCTGGCGGACGCGGCGGCGCTGGCGGGCGCCGAGTCCTTCGACGTGGACGGCGACGGCGCTGCGGCGATCGCGGTCGACGACGACGGCGTCGCCCTGCCGCCCCTCACGGACGCCGGTGTCGCCTCCACGGTCGCCGCCTTCCTCGCCGACGAGCCGACCGCGGGCATCCACGACCTCCATGTCGACGGTGCCACGGCGCCGGACGGCCGCAGCGCGCGCGTCACGCTGTCGGCCACGTGGATCCCGCCCGTGGCGTCGCTGTTCGCCCCCGACGGCGTGCGCATCGACGTCACGAGCACGGCCCGCAGCGTGCTGGTCGGGCCGGGCGCCGCGCCCGTCGGGCCTGGGGGAGGCGGGTGAGGGGACCTCAGGCGGTCGGGCGCGGCTTGCTCGGCGCGTACCTCGGCACGTACCGCACGAGGATCCCGGCGCCGATGAGCCCGAGCACGCCCATCACGCCGCTGGCGACGGCGAGGGACGCGGCGGAGGTGAGCGCGGCGATGAGGAGCGGGGACGCGGCGCTGCCGGCGTCGCCCGTGAAGCGCCAGGCACCGAGGAAGGGTGCCGGGTCCTCGCGCGGGGCGAGGTCGGCGCCGAGGGTCATGAGGATCCCCGAGCCCACGCCGTTGGCGACCGACATGAACATGGCCACTCCGATGAACCACTGCACGTTCGACGGCAGGTCCGGCGTCAGCGCGAGCACGAGGTAACCGGCGCCGAGCCCGACCATCGACGGCACGGCGCTCCAGAGGCGGCCGAAGCGGTCCATGATCTGGCCGCTCGCGTAGAAGAGGGCGAAGTCCACGCCGCCCGCGATGCCGATGATGAGCGCCGTGTTCGCGTCCGAGATGCCGATGCTGACGGCCCAGAGGGGGAGGAGCACGCCGCGGCCCGCGCGCATCGCGCCGATGAGGGCGGCACCGGACCCGAGCTTGACGAGCACGCCCTTGAACCGCCAGAGGGTGCGGCCGAGGCCGGCCGACTCGCGGGCCGGGGGAGCGGTGCCCGCCGCGGCGGCGACCGACTCGTCGTCCTGCGGCTCGCCCGCGGTCGCTGCCGCGGCGCTCTGCAGGTCCGCGCGGTTGCGGCGCACGACGTCCATGGGGTCGGGCAGCACGAGCAGCGTGACGGCGGCGGCGAGGCACGCGACGATGTGGATCAGGAACGCCGACTGCGACGTGCCCGTCAGGTGGATCACGCCGGCCGCGAGGAACGGCCCCACGAAGTACCCGGCGCGGAACGTCCCGCCGAGCGTCGACAGGGCGCGGGCCCGGTAGGCCTGCGGCACGAAGCTCGTCATGAACGCGTGCCGGGCGAGCGCGAAGACGGCGGTGGAGACGCCGATGAGGAAGACGCCCACGCCGAGCACGAGCGGGTTCGGCGCGAGGAGGCACAGCACCAGGCCGCCGATGGAGACGAAGGCCGCGCCGATCATGGCGGTCCGCTCGCCGATGCGGCTCACCACGGATCCGCTCGGGATGTCGCCGACGAGCTCGCCGAGCATGATCATGCCGCCGATGAACGCGGCGATCGCCAGCGAGGCGCCGAGGCTGCCCGCGACGATGGGGATGATCGGGATGATCGCCCCCTCGCCGATGGAGAAGAGGAGCGCGGGGAGCAGCGCCGGGAGCGCCACCGCGCGGAGGGAGAAGGGGGCATCGGGGGTCGACATCGCCCCCGAGCCTACGCGCGGGCCGGCCCTGGCCCGGACGCCGCCGACGGGCCTGGCGGTAGGCTGGGCGGCACCATGATCGACCAGGACTTCTCTTCGCGGATCACAGAATTGCGCGACACCTACTCCAACATCCGCTCGGTGATCGGCGTCGAGCGCCTGCAGCAGGAGGTCGAGGAGCTGAGTGCCCAGGCGGGCGAGCCGGACCTCTGGGACGACACCGAGAAGGCCCAGAAGGTCACGAGCGACCTGAGCCACCGCCAGTCCGAGCTCAAGCGCATCGACGAGCTGCAGCGCCGCCTCGACGACCTCGACGTGCTCGTCGAGATGGCCAAGGACGACGAGGAGTCCGCCGAGGAGGCGGTCGTCGAGCTCGCCGGCATCACGAAGATCATGGACGAGCTCGAGGTGCAGACGCTCCTCAACGGCGAGTTCGACCCGCGCCCCGCGGTCGTCACCATCCGGGCGGGCGCCGGCGGCGTCGACGCGGCCGACTTCGCCGAGATGCTCATGCGCATGTACCTGCGCTGGGCCGAGCAGCACGACTACTCCGCCACCGTGCTCGACACGTCCTACGCGGAGGAGGCGGGCATCAAGTCGGCGACCTTCGAGATCGACGCGCCGTACGCATTCGGCACGCTCTCCGTCGAGGCGGGCACCCACCGGCTCGTGCGCATGAGCCCCTTCAACTCCGCAGGCAAACGCCAAACCTCGTTCGCCGCCGTCGAGGTCGTGCCGCTCATCGAGCAGACCGAGTCGATCGAGATCCCCGAGAACGACATGCGGGTCGACGTCTTCCGCTCGTCCGGCCCCGGCGGCCAGTCCGTCAACACGACGGACTCCGCGGTGCGCATCACCCACCTGCCGACCGGCATCGTCGTCACCTGCCAGAACGAGAAGAGCCAGATCCAGAACCGCGCCGCAGCCCTCCGGGTGCTGCAGTCGCGCCTGCTGCTCGTGCAGCGCGAGCAGGAGGCGGCCACCAAGAAGGAGCTCGCGGGCAACATCACGGCGAGCTGGGGCGACCAGATGCGCAGCTACGTGCTCGCGCCGTACCAGATGGTGAAGGACCTCCGCACGGAGCACGAGGTCAACAACCCGTCCAACGTGTTCGACGGCGACCTCGACGGCTTCATCTCCGCGGGGATCCGCTGGCGCAAGTCCCCCGACCGCGCCTGAGAGAGTCCGGAGGACCGCTCGCCGCGGTGAGTCGATGCGGCGATACGCACCTCTGATGCCTAGGGTCGAAACGACATGATCAGGTTCGACCACGTATCCAAGGTGTATCCCGGCAACCCCCGACCGGCGCTGAGCTCCGTCGACCTCGAGATCCTCCGGGGGGAGTTCGTCTTCCTCGTCGGCGCATCCGGGTCCGGCAAGTCCAGCTTCCTGCGTCTCGTGCTCAAGGAGGACCGGCCCACGCAAGGGACGATCCACGTCCTGGGCCAGCAGCTGAACCAGCTGTCGAGCCGCAAGGTCCCCTACTACCGGCGGAGCCTGGGGGTGGTGTTCCAGGACTTCCGCCTGCTCCCCAACAAGTCGGTCTTCGACAACGTCGCCTTCACCCTCCAGGTGATCGGCAAGTCGCGCGGCTTCATCCAGGAGGCCGTCCCCGACGTCCTCAACATGGTCGGCCTCCAGGGCAAGGAGCAGCGCCTCCCGCACGAGCTCTCCGGCGGAGAGCAGCAGCGCGTGGCCATCGCCCGCGCCGTCGTCAACAAGCCGGCCGTGCTGCTCGCCGACGAGCCCACCGGCAACCTGGATCCGCTGACGAGCGCCGGCATCATGCAGGTGCTCGAGCGGATCAACGCCAACGGCACCACGGTGATCATGGCCACCCACGACTCCGGCATCGTCGACCAGATGCAGAAGCGGGTCATCGAGCTGATCGGCGGCGAGGTCGTCCGCGACGAGCTCGGCGGCCAGTACCAGACCTCCGCCATCGACCTGCCGCGCACGGCCGAGAACCCGGTCGGCGTGAACCCCGAGCACCCACCCGTCGCTGCGCCGACGCCCGTGTTCGTGCCCGCCGCGCCGCTGCCGGCTCCCGCGCGTCCGACCGCTTCGGCGGAGCCCGCCACCGGCGCGGAGCGTCGCGAGCAGGCCAAGCTCGACAAGCAGCGGCGCGCCGACGAGAAGGCCCGCGCCAAGGAGGAGGCGACCCGCGAGGCCGCTGCCGCCAAGGCCGCGAAGAAGGCGCCGAGGAAGCCCTCGCCGGCCGCCACCGCCCCGGCCGCCGTGCCCGCACCCGTCGTGCCCGCTGCTGCCCCGTCCACCACGCCTG
>NZ_JAAVCB010000123.1:0-35590 GCF_014802555.1 Clavibacter sp.
CCCGCCGGCGCCGCCGTCCCCTGTCCGCGCCCGCGCGCCTCCCGGTGTCGCGCCGCACGGGCGGGTGGATCCTCGTGGCCGCCGCCCTCGTGCTCCTCGTCGGCGGCGCGGGCCTCGGCTCCGCGCTCCGCGCCGGCGTGAGCGCGCCCGTCGCGGATCCCGCCCCGTCCGTCACGTCGCCGTCCGCGGACCCGTCCTCCTCGACCGGCCTCCCGGCCGACGCCGTGAGCATGCGCTCCGAGCTCGACGAGGGCGTCACCGCGCAGCTCGCCGTGACGGCCAAGCCGTGGGGCACGCGCTTCGACTGGAGCTGCGCCTACGCGGGCGGCGGCGCGCGCAAGGGCGCCTACGACCTCGTGGCGATCGCCGACGACGGCACCCGCACGATCGTCGCCACGTGGGGCGCCGGCCAGGCCGAGGCGACCCAGCTCGCGGCCACCTCGAGCCTCCCCATCGAGCGCATCCGCGAGGTGCAGATCACGCCGTCCGACTCCGACGTGGTGCTGGCGAGCCGGGACCTCTGAGGCGTCCCCTGATAGCATTGCTGGTATCGAGGAGGTGCATCATGTCGATCGGTGAACTGGTCCATGCCGCACGACGGAGCCGCGGATACACGCAGCGCCAGTTGAGCGGTCGCTCCGGGGTTGCGCAGTCGACGCTGTCGGAACTGGAGTCCGGGCGGCGCAGCCCCAGTGCCGAGACCGTCGATCGGCTCCTGCTCGCGACCGGGCATCAGCTCATCTCGATCCCGACCCGGCGGCAGACGGCAGCCAGCGCGACGGCGGAGATCGCCTCGCGACTGGCAGAAGGGGACAGGGAGCTCGCCGTCCGCCACTTCATCCAGCTCGCGGACGACCTGGCTGCTGTCCACCACGAGGTCCGCTTCGCGCTGACCATCGCGGAGCCGGCTCGAACGGGCGAGAAGCGCTGGGACGCGGCTGTCGCAGGCCTCGTGGAGCACCGGCTCGAGGAGGAGGGCCTCCCTCTCCCCTCCTGGGTCAGCTCGGACGAACGCCGGCTGCGGAGGAGCTGGATCTTCGGAGACGGCGTCTACGACCTGCCGGTGGACCCGGAGCGCGCGGTCCCGGCGTTCCGGCGTCATGGCGTGCTCCTGGATCCGGCCACCCTGGCGAGCGTCTGATGCATGCACTCGACCGGAGCGCGTTGATGGCCGCGCTGTCCGAGCTCATCGCCGCGCTGCGGCTCCGTGGCGTCACCGGGCGCATGCAGATCTTCGGGGGCGCGGCACTCACGCTGTGCCACTTCGATCGCGGGACGACGGTCGACATCGACGCGCGCCTGAGGTTCGATGGCGACGTGCAGGAGTCCGTCACCCTCATCGCGGAGAGGCGCGGTTGGGGCTCGGACTGGCTGAACGACGACGGGGCGTTCTTCATCCCGGCGTACGGCCGCGACGTGGAGTGGATCGAGATCTTCGTGGGGGAGGGCTTGGTGGTCGAGATCGCATCGGCCGAGGCCCTGCTGGCGATGAAGCTTCACGCCGGGCGCCCAGGTCGCGACGGCCGGGACATCTCTCGCCTCATGGTCATATGCGGGCTCTCGTCCCTGTCCGAGTTGGAGGACCTGCATGAGGCCTACTACCCGGGAGACGACCTGTCGGCGCAGGCGGAGAAGCTCATCCTGAGGATCCTCGACGTCGGACTCCCTGAGCGCCCCGACACCCCGCCGCCGCCGGTGGTCGGCTGACGGCGGATCACCCGCCCGACCCCTGGCGCGCCGCCCGCGCCGCCCCGTAATCTGGCGATCCGTACCCGAGGAAACGCGAGCAGGCGAGGACCCGATGAGCGACCCGGCAGCGCAGGCCGACGTGCCCGACGTGCCCGCGATGAGCGACGCCGACGCGGCCGTGGTCGCCGCCCGCTGGAAGCGCAACGCGACCCTGTTCCTCAGCGGCCAGACCGTCTCGCTGTTCGGCTCGATGCTCGTCCAGTACGCGGTCATGTGGTACGTCACGTTCGAGACCCGCTCGGGCCTCGCGATCGCGCTCTACGCGGTCTGCGCGTTCCTCCCGCAGGGCATCGTCTCGATCTTCGGCGGCACGCTCGCCGACCGCATGAACCGCCGCGTGCTCGTGATCGTCTCCGACAGCACCATCGCGATCGTCACGGTCGCGCTCGCCCTGCTGATGATGAACGGGGTCACCGACCTCTGGATCATCCTGCTCGCGGTGGCCGTGCGCTCCGTCGGCGCCGGGTTCCAGACGCCCGCGGTGCAGGCGATGATCCCGCAGATCGTGCCGCCGGAGCAGCTGCTGCGGATCAACGGCATCTTCGGCACCATCCAGTCGGCCATGGCCCTGCTCGCGCCGGCCGCCGCGGGCGCGGTCTACGCCGCCTACGGCCTCGTGCCGCTCTTCTTCGTCGACGCGATCACGGCCGCCATCGGCATCGCGTTCCTGCTCTCGGTCGCGGTGCCGACGCTCGCGTCCATCGCCGACAAGACGTCGACGTACCGCGAGGACCTCGTCGAGGGGATCCGCTACATCGGCGGCAACCCGGTCGTCCGCTGGCTGCTGGTTCTCTTCGCGATCATCTTCCTGCTCACGGTGGCACCGTCGTTCATCACGCCGCTGCTCGTCGCGCGCACCTACGGCACCGAGGTGTGGATGGTGACGGTGCTCGAGATCGCCTTCAGCGTCGGCATGCTCGGGGGAGGCGCGCTCGTGTCGACGCTGTTCGCGAAGTCCGACCGCATGACGCTGATCCTCGTGAGCTGCTTCGGCTTCGCGATCTTCACCGCCGGCCTCGGCCTGAGCCCCAACCTCTGGGTGTTCTACGGCTTCATGTTCGCAATCGGCCTGTTCGTGCCGCTGTTCTCGGCGCCGTTCATGACGCTCGTGCAAGAGACCGTCGCGCCCGAGATGCACGGCCGCGTCTTCAGCTACGTCGGGATCGTCATGGCGCTCGCGACCCCGATCGGCGCGGTCGCCTTCGGCCCGCTCGCCGACGTCTTCAGCGTGCAGACGCTGCTGGTCGCGGCGGGGATCATCACGGTCGTCGTGATCACGGTCGCCATCTCCCTGCCGTCCGGCCGCGCCGCGATCCGGATCGCCCGGGAGAAGAAAGTGGAGGCGGATGCGGTGGAAACTGCGGTTTCCGATGCCTCGCCCACCGTAGAAGACCCTCCGCGTACGACCCCCGTTGCCTAGCCCTTCCCTTGCGCAGCTGGATCAGCCACCGGCGCTCGGCGAGCCGTGGATTCCGTTGCGCGCGACAGGCGAGCCGCATCTGAGAGCGGATGCCGAGGAGGGGCGCAGCCACCGTGACGGTGGCTGCGCCCCCTGGTCGTCCAGCTAGGCGAGTCGAGACCAACTCAGATCGTGTCGAGGTCAGTCAGGCCTTCGATCGCGGACGATCACTGCGTACCGGAGAGCGCGAGGGCATAGGTGTGGGGCTCACGTGCTTCTCCGACTTCGCTCGTCGTGACGGCGCCTTCGGTGCCGAACGTGGTGATCTGATCTTCTGTGCGCTCGTCGGCCCTGGTGTCCACGAACAGGTCGTGGCCGATGTTGCGTAGGCCCTCGACGGACGCGATATCCGCTTCATGGGCGTCGTCGGTGAGGACGAATTGATGAGTCTGAACGGCACCATCCGCTTCCGGGATGCTGTTCCGGACGGAGATCGCGCGCTGGGAGAAGCTGCTGTTCGACGCCCGGGCGGATGTGACGTAGTCATTCTCGGAGTCGCCGGTGGTGAACAAGAAGGTATCAGACGCGTTTGACGCCTTCCACAGCTGCACCCCCTCGAACTGACCGATCGCGACCAAGTCATCCTTCGAGAACCCGGACGCGGAGGCGACATGAGCCAAGGCGCGGTTCGGGACGGCAGATTCTTCGATGCGGCCCTCGGCGGCTGTGGAATCATTGAGGGCATCACTGCGGATCCGGCCGACATCCAAGGCCGTGGCTCTGGCGTTGAGGCTGGCAGTCTCCCCGGGCGACTTCCATCTGAACGCACCCTTCCGGTAGTTCCGGGTGTCGTAGATCGTGGCCTGGTAGCTCCACGCGTTCGTGGTGGCTGTGCCGAGCCAGACCTGTATGTTGGCCAACCCGGTTATCGTCTCCTCGGTGAATCCGGCCGTGATCCCTGTGCGACTCTGGTACACCGTCCCCTCTGTATAGATGACGTCAGGAGCTGCGCTGCCGTCGAAGAAAGTCGCGGTCGCTGCATGCGCTGGCGTCGCCACGGTCATCGCCAGTGCGGCAGCGGATAGAAATGATGCTATAGCAATTCGATTTCGTTTCATCAGATGGTTCCTTTCGTCGGTGTGCCTATGTTGGGAGTCAGTCTCCAAGCTCAACTCGCCGGAACCATTCCACATCCGAAGCGTGGCAAGGTAATAAATCGAAACACAGTGCCGTGACTGCGTCGCCGCTGGTGGTCAGCGAGAAGATGGCGGCCTGCGGTGCGCGGGCGATATCATCGCAAGATGAAATACCGAAGCGTCGCGTGCGCGTCATTTCTGTGCATGCGGAATCAGGCAGTGGATTGAGGAGCGATGACATGATGGGATTCAATGCACGGCTCACGGCCGCCCTGGCGGAAGCGCAGGCACGACGTCAGCGAGCGGAGAGCGACCGGGCCCCGGACCACAGCAGAGGTGATCGACCGGATGCCTTCGATGGGCACGCGACCCCGTTGCCGCCGTACGAGAAGGCCGCTCGCAGAAGGCGCTGGTGGCAGAGGCGACTCTGATCGTCCTCGGGCGATGAGGCCGCCTCTCGTGCCACGGTGGTCGCATGCCGTCGTCCATCGCCGTCCTCTCCGACCTCCACGGCATGCTCGGGGCGCTCGACCGGGTGCTCCGGGAACCCGCGATCGAGCGGGCCGAGCTGATCGTCGTCACTGGGGACCACATGTGGGGACCGCAGCCGACGGAGGTGCTCGACCGTCTGCTCGCTCTCGGCGACAGGGCGATCCTGGTCCGTGGCAACGCCGACCGGGAGCTGCTGCGGATGTCGCAGGGCATCGACGTTGGTCTGTCCGACGATCCCCTGTCCGTGTGGGGCGCCGCCCAGCTGACACCCGTCCATCAGCAGCTCCTGGAGCGCATGCCCGAGCGGATCACCCTCGACGTGGACGGCTTCGGGCCGGTCCTCCTGTGCCATGCCACCCCGCGGGACGACGAGGAGATCGTGCTCGTCGACAGCCGTCAGGAGCGCTGGGACGAGGTGCTGCGCGACGTGGATCCCGCCGTCCGCGCCGTCGTCTGCGGCCACACCCACATGCCGTTCGTCCGGCTCGTCGACGGCCGGCTGGTGATCAACGCCGGGAGCGTCGGGCTCCCGTACGGGAGAGAGGGGGGCTCACTGGGCGGTGCTCGAGGCCGGGGCGGTCGTGATCGGGCGCACCCGCATCGACGCCAACGATCTCATCCGCGAGACGGCCGTATCATCGGCCTACCCGGACGTCGTCGCCTGGCTCCAGGAGGCGGTCCGCCGACCGTCGACCGACCGCGAGGCGTTGGCCGCGTTCGGACCGCGGGACGGCCGGTGACGCCGACAGCTCAGGTCGTCAGCCCTCCGCGTGATCGCGCACCGCGAGCTCGTCCGCGTACGCCGCGATGGCGCGTCCGTAGCCGGGAACGGTCGGCGCGAGCCGCCGCAGCGCGAGGGCCAGCGCCTCCGTCGGCCGCCCGGCGTCGTGCAGCGCGAGGGCGAGGAAGGCGTCGCGCCCGACCGCGTCGTCGTCGTCCGGCAGGGCCTCGAGCAGGGCGACGGCCTCCGCGGGCTCGCCGACGTTGCGCGGCGAGCTCGCGAGCTGGATCACCGCGAGCGGTCGGTGCTCGGGATCCAGCCCGCCGTCGAGCGCGGCTCGATACAGCGGCACGGCCTCCACCTCCTGGCCCACGTAGTCGTGCGCGCAGGCGAGCTCGAAGAGGCCGCGCGGATCTCCGTCGGGCCGCTCGGCGACCAGGGCGCGCATGCCGGCGACGGTCTCGTCCGCGCGCTCGTCGTCGGCGGCCGCCCAGAAGGCGGCGACCCGGGCGTCCCAGTCGTCGTGGTCCATCCCGCCAGCCTGGCAGCCGCCGGTCAGCGCGACCGCGCCGGCGGCGGCCCCGTCGTCGCCCGGCGCACCAGCCGCGTCGGCAGCTGCACGCGCATCGCGTCGGGCTCGGTGCCGGCCATCAGCGACATGAGGAGGTCCACCGCGGTGGTGCCGAGGCGCTGCATGGGCTGGCGGATGGTGGTGAGCGAGGGCGTGATCTGCGAGGCCTCCGGGATGTCGTCGAAGCCGATGACGGAGAGGTCCTCCGGCACGCGGATCCCGAGCTCGGCCGCCACCTGGAGGATGGCGATGCCCGAGAGGTCGTTGGCGGCGAAGATCGCGGTCGGCCGGTCCGACATCGAGAGGAGGGCGCGCGCCGGCTCCCGCGCGGGCGCCGTCAGGAAGAACCCAGAGCGCACGAGGGCCGGGTCGAACGCGATGCCCGCCTCCTGCAGCGCGCGACGGTAGCCGGTCTCGCGGAGGGTCGCGGATCGGAGGTCGGGGCGGCCCGCGAGGAAGCCGATCCGCCGGTGCCCGAGCTCGAGGAGGTGCCGGGTCGCCTGGAGCGCGCCGCCGAGGCTGTCGGACTCGACGCTCGGGAGGTCGGCGGGCCCCGTGTGCGGGTCGATGGAGACGACGGGGATCTCGGTCGACGCCGTCACGACCGTGGGCGTCACCATGATCGCGCCGTCGATGAGGGTGCCGCTCAGCCGGCTGAGCGACCGGCGCTCCCAGCCCGTGTTGTCCACCTGCCGGGATCCGCTGTAGGCCAGCAGGTCGTACGGCGACGCCCGGAGCGCCGCGCCCACGCCCTTCAGGATCTCGGCGCTGAACGGCTCGAAGCCCGCCACCAGCACGCCGATCACGCCTGTGCGGTGGGAGCGCATGCTGCTCGCGACGAGGCTCGACTCGTAGCCGAGGCGCTCGACGACCTCCATCACGCGGCGCGACGTCTCGGCCGATATGCCGTACCGCCCGTTCACCGCCTTGGACACGGTCGACACCGAGACGCCGGCGGCAGCGGCGACGTCGTGGATGGTGGGGCGGCGGGACATGGACCGCACCCTACGCCTGGAGAAAAGGATTTCGAAAACGTTTGACGAAGATCGGTGCGCGACCGAGACTTGCCCGGCCGGCCCCCGTCACGACGACGCGACGACGCGACCGCGACACGGGACCGGATCGAGTCGCACCCCACAGCACCAGGCACGCGGCTCGTGCACGCCCACCCCCCGACACCCGCCAGGGTGCGCTCAATGAAGAGACAGGTAGAACGACATGAAGGCACGGAAGATCCTCACGGGATCCGCGGCCCTGCTCGTGGGGGCCCTCGCCCTCACCGGCTGCAGCGGCAGCGGTTCCGGCAGCGGCGACGACGGCGGCCCCGTCGAGATGACGCTGTGGCAGAACTCCACCACCGGCCCGGGCAAGGCGTTCTGGGAGAAGGTCACGGCCGACTTCAACGCCGCGAACCCCGGCGTCACCGTGACGGCCACCTCGATCCAGAACGAGGACCTCGACGGCAAGCTCCAGACCGCCCTGAACTCCGGCGACGCGCCCGACATCTTCCTGCAGCGCGGCGGCGGCAAGCTCGCCGCCACGGTCGCGGCAGGGCAGATCATGGACATCACCGACGGCATCTCCGCCGACGTAAAGGGCCAGATCTCGCAGGGCGCGTTCGACGCGAACTCGATCGACGGCAAGGCGTACGCCATGCCGGTCGCCGTGCTCCCCAGCGGCATCTTCTACAGCCAGGACCTCTTCACCGCGGCCGGCATCACGGAGACGCCGAAGACGATGGACGAGCTGGACGCGGCCGTCGACAAGCTCAAGGCCACGGGCGTCGCCCCCATCGCGCTCGGCGCGAAGGACGCCTGGCCCGCCGCGCACTGGTACTTCAACTTCGCGCTCCGCGAGTGCAGCTCCGCCACGCTCGAGAAGGCCGCCACGGACAAGGACTTCAGCGACGACTGCTGGATCAAGGCGGGCCAGGACGTCGAGGACCTCGTGGGCACGAACCCCTTCAACGACGGCTTCCTCACCACCGCCGCGCAGCAGGGCGCCGGCTCCTCGGCCGGCCTCATCGCCAACAAGAAGGCCGCCATGGAGCTCATGGGCGCCTGGGACCCGGGAGTCATCGCGGGCCTGACCCCCGACCAGAAGCCGCTGGCCGACCTGTCCTGGTTCCCCTTCCCCGAGATCTCCGGCGGCAAGGGCGAGCCCGGCTCCATCATGGGCGGCATCGACGGGTACTCCTGCTCCGCGCAGGCCCCGAAGCAGTGCGTCGACTTCCTCAACTACATCGGCACCGCCGACGTGCAGAAGGAGTACTACGCGGCCTTCAACGCCCCGCCCGTGAACACCGAGGCGCAGACCGCGGTGACCGAGCCGTACCTGAAGGAGATCCTCGCGGCGTACAACGACGCGCCCTACGTCTCCCAGTGGCTCGACACGGTCTACGGCCTGAACGTCGGCAACGCGATGAACGTCGGCGTGGTCGACCTCATGGCCGGCGATGGCAGCCCGGAGAAGCTCATCCAGACCGTCGGCGACGCGGCCAAGAAGGCCTAGGCGCTCGACATGGCTATCCGCGAGAGCTCGCTCGACGAGCAGCGTCCCGCGGCTGATCCTGCACACCCCGAGGGCGGCGTCGCGACGACGCCGCCCTCGGCGGTTCGTGCGCGACGCCGCGGCCTCGGCTGGTCCGGTCGCCTCGAGGTCCTGATCCTCGTCGGCCCGGCCCTCCTCTTCTTCGTGGGCTTCGTCATCTACCCCGTGGTGATGGCGGCCTACTACGGCTTCTTCAGCTGGCAGGGCTTCGGCCCGCCCACCGTGTTCGTGGGCTTCCGGAACTACATCACGATCCTCCAGGACCCCACGTTCCACGAGGCGCTGATGCACAACGCCGTCATCGCGATCCTCGTGGCGCTCCTGCTCAACCGGAAGCTGCGCGGCCAGTCGATCATCCGCGTGCTGATCTTCGTGCCGTACGTGATCTCCGAGGTCGTCGTCGGCACCGGCTGGAGCCTCATGCTCCAGGGCTCCGGCGCGCTCAACGGCTTCCTCGCGAACATCGGCCTGGCCGACCTCCAGCAGGACTGGCTCGCCAACCCCGACATCGCGATCTGGTCGCTCATGACGATCATCACGTGGAAGTACATCGGCTTCGCGGTGATCCTCTTCCTCGCCGGCCTCCAGGGCATCCCCGAGGAGCTCTCCGAGGCGGCCGCCATCGACGGCGCGTCCTACTGGCAGATCCAGCGGCGCATCACGCTGCCGCTGCTCGCGCCGACGCTGCGCATCTGGGCGTTCCTGTCGATCATCGGCTCGCTGCAGCTGTTCGACCTCGTCTACATCATCTGGGGCCAGTACATCTCGGCCACCGCGGGCACCTCGACCATGGCCACGTACCTCGTGGCGAACGGGCGCGGATCCGGCAACTACGGGTACGGCAACGCCGTCGCCGTGGTGCTGTTCCTCATCTCCCTGGTCGTCGCGCTCATCTACCAGCGGTTCGTGCTCAACCGCGACACCGCCGGCGCCCTCACGGGTGCGGAAAGGAAGAAGAAGTGAGCATCGTCACCGCGGCTCCGCGCAACGCGGACCTGGATCCCACCTACTCGACGAAGACGCCGAAGCCGAAGCGCGCCAAGGTGCCCGGGCAGGGCGGCAACCCCATCCCGTACCTCGTCGCGGTCGTGCTGATCGCCCTGATGCTGACGCCGGTGGCGTACATCATCCTGGGCGGGTTCCGCACGAACGCGCAGATCACGACCGACCCGGCGGGCTTCCCGTCGCCGTTCCAGATCCAGAACTACCTCGACGTGCTCGGGGGCTCGATGTTCTGGAGGCAGGTGGGCAACTCGCTCATCGCCGCGATCGGCACCACGGTCGGCGCGGTCGTGCTCGGCCTCATGGCGAGCTACGTGCTGGCGCGCTACACGTTCTTCGGCCGGGGAGCGCTCTACGCGCTGTTCGCGTCGGGGCTCATGTTCCCGATCACCGTGGCGATCACGCCGCTCTACATCGTGATCCGCTCGCTCGGCCTCACGAACTCGCTGCCGGGGATCATCCTCCCGCAGATCGCGTTCGCGCTCCCGACGACGATCATCATCCTGGTGCCGTTCCTGCGGGCCATCCCGGACGAGATCCAGGAGGCCGCGTTCATCGACGGGTGCAGCCGCATCGGGTTCTTCTTCCGCATGGTCGTGCGGCTGTCGATGCCGGGCGTCATCACGGTCGGGATCCTCGCGTTCATCGGCAGCTGGAACAGCTACCTGCTGCCGCTGTTCCTGCTGAGCGACGCGTCGATCTACACGCTGCCGCTCGGCGTGCAGTCGTTCTCGTCGCAGTACTCGGTGGACACGGCCAAGGTGCTCGCGTTCACGTCGCTGTCGATGATCCCGGCGCTGATCTTCTTCTCGATCTTCGAGCGCCGCATCGTCGGCGGCCTGACCGGCGCGGTGAAGGGGTGACCGGGGCGGAGTCCTCGCAGCCCGTCGTCGTCGCGCTCCCCGAGGTGTCGGAGCGCGTGCGCGAGCTGCACGCGCGCATGACCCTCGAGGAGAAGCTGGCGCAGATCGTCGGCTACTGGGTCGACCAGGGCGGCGAGGTCGTCGCGCCCATGCAGGGCGAGATGGCCACGACCGGCCGCTACGAGGAGGCGACCGAGCACGGCCTCGGGCACCTCACCCGCGTGTACGGCACCCGGCCCGTGGATCCGGTCGAGCGCGCGTCCTGGCTGTGGGCCGAGCAGCGCCGCCTCCAGAAGGAGACGCGGCTCGGGATCCCGGCGCTCGTGCACGAGGAGTGCCTCACCGGGCTCGCCGCGTGGCAGGCCGCGACCTTCCCCACGCCGCTCGCGTGGGGCGCCTCCTTCGACCCGGGCCTCGTGGAGGAGATGGCGGCGCTCATCGGCGGGTCCATGCGCGAGCTCGGCGTGCACCAGGGCCTCGCGCCCGTGCTCGACGTGATCCGCGACGCCCGCTGGGGCCGCGTCGACGAGTGCATCGCCGAGGACCCGTACGTGGTCGGCACCATCGGGACGGCGTACGCGAAGGGGCTGCAGTCGGCCGGGATCCACGCCACGCTCAAGCACTTCGTCGGCTACTCGGTCTCGCAGTCGGGGCGCAACCACGCGCCCGCGCATGTGGGCCGGCGCTTCGTGGAGGACGTGCTGCTGCCGCCCTTCGAGATGGCGGTGCTCGACGGCGGGGTGCGCTCGGTCATGAACTCGTACGCGGAGATCGACGGCGCGCCCGTCGGCGCCACGACGGAGTACCTCACCGACGTGCTCCGCGGGCGCTGGGGCTTCGACGGCGTCGTGGTCTCCGACTACTTCTCCGTCGCGTTCCTCCAGGTGATGCACGCCGTCGCGGGCGACCGCGGCGAGGCGGCGGCGCTGGCCCTCGAGGCAGGGATCGACGTGGAGCTGCCGACGGGTGACGCGTACCTCGCGCCGCTGGCGGAGCGGATCCGCGCCGGGCTCGCCGACGAGTCCCTCGTCGACCGGGCGGTGCTCCGCGTGCTCGACGAGAAGGAGGAGCTGGGGCTGCTCGACGCGACGTTCGAGGATCCGCCCATGGAGATCGACCTCGACACCCCGGCCCACCGGGACGTCGCGCGCCGCCTCGCGGAGGAGTCGATCGTGCTGCTGGCGAACGACGGCACGCTGCCGCTCGCGGGCGGCGACCGCGCGGCTCCCGGACGCATCGCGCTCATCGGCCCCAGCGCCGACAGCGCCGAGGCGCTCATGGGCTGCTACTCGTTCGCGAACCACGTGCTCGCGCACCACCCGGGCACACCGCTCGGATTCGCGATCCCGACCGTGGCCGAGGCGCTCCGCGCGGAGCTACCCGACGCGGAGGTCGTGTTCGCGCACGGCGCCGACGTCGAGGGCGACGACCGCTCCGGCTTCGACGCCGCGGTCGAGGCGGCACGCGGATCCGACCTCGCGGTCGTGGTCGTCGGCGACCGGGCGGGCCTGTTCGGCCGCGGCACGGTCGGCGAGGGCAACGACGTCGAGAGCCTCGAGCTCCCCGGCGTCCAGCGCGAGCTGGTCGAGGCCGTGCGCGCCACCGGGACCCCCGTGGTCGTGGTGCTGCTCACCGGCCGACCGTACGCGGTGGCCTGGGCGCTCGAGGGCGATGCGGCTCCGGCCGCCGTGCTGCAGGCGTTCTTCCCGGGCGAGGAGGGCGGATCCGCGATCGCGGGCGTCCTCTCCGGCCGGGTGTCGCCGTCGGGCCGGCTGCCCGTGTCGCTCCCGCGCTCCGCGGGCGCGCAGCCGTTCTCGTACCTTCACCCGGTCCTCGGCGGGCCTTCGGAGGTGACGAGCGCGGATCCCACGCCCGTCCTCCCGTTCGGGCACGGGCTCTCGTACACGACGTTCGAGCGCTCGGACCTGCGGGTCGATGTCGCGGAGGTGGCCGCGGGGGAGTCGTTCACGGCCACCGTCGACGTGCGCAACACGGGCGACCGGGACGGCACCGACGTCGTGCAGCTCTACGCGCGTGACGTGCAGGGCAGCGTCACCCGGCCCGTCGCGCAGCTGCTCGGCTACCTGCGTCTGGACCTGGCCGCGGGCGAGTCCGCGCGCGTCACGTTCCGCGTGCCCACCACCCGGCTCGCCCTCACCGACCTGCGGTACCGCCGCGTCGTCGAGCCGGGCGCGGTCGAGCTGTGGGTCGGGCCGTCGAGCGCCGTGAAGGAGACGGAATCCGCGATCGCGGTCGTCGGATCCGTGCACCATGTCACGATCGCGGACGAGCGGTACGTGGGCACGTCGGTGGAGCGCGTCCTTGCCGACGGCGAGCCGCACCGCGAGGTGCGCTGACTTTATTCAATCGTCGGATTTCGCAAGTCATCGCAAATTTCTCCCCGGGCTCGCGCGAATGCTTCGTGAGCTCGGGATGAGTTATGCGCCGTGATCGCCTCTGAGTGGGAGGAAAGGCTCGGGCGTGCGAGGCGTAACGTTACGGCGCTGTTGCCCCCCTGCCATCGGCACTCCTCGAGGCCCTATAACGGGGGGGGCTAAAGGCACGCGAACTGCAGGCAGTCATTCCAATAGGCTTGGGATGTGAGCACGGAAAAAGTACGCCCTGAGGGGCTCGACGTCAAATTCGAGAGCGACGAGGACAAGCGAAGCCCGAGTGGCCTACTTGCGCTTGCTTTTTATATATTGTCGATTGCACTTCTCGCCTTGGCTATCTTCACTTTTACCATCGACTCTCCATCTAATTTGTGGAATGGGGTCGGGTTGCTCAGTTTCAGTGTTACGAGCTTAGGCGTGGCAATAGCGCTCTCGATCTACCGCCGTCAAGGTGTCGAAGGGCGGAGGCAAGTCGCCGAAAATCGGCGCCAAGGGGCCGCCGATGCTCGTCTTCTCGAGAAAATTGATGGGAACTCCACTTCCGCCGCTACGCATGCGGCCTCCACGTATGACATCGTGAAGGAAATGGGTAACGTCAGGGATATCGCCGATGCAGCGTTGTCTGCAGAACCGGGCGTGGGCGATGCGGGAATCGAATCTGAAGAGTCGACGGAAGAATTCGAAGCCGAGGAGTCGACCGAAGAGGTCGAGGCTGATATCGTCCGCGTAGGCGGTGATGGTGAATACCGTAAACCGGCCGCGGTTCCTCTTTCTGTGCTGGCTGATTTGGTACAGGCCTGGGACCACCCAAGGCATCCTCGTGATCGGTGGACGGTCGGCAACCTGGTGGGTTCCTATCGCAAGATGAATGCCAATGGGAAGTTGACTAGCGCGCCTTGGATCGTCACTTTCAGGCGCTCAGGTGGCGAACAGGTCAATTACCGAGTGGCCTACGCGGGAACTCGAGGGCGCGGACCCGTCATCAGCGAAGTGTGACCTGCGAGGCGACGCGTTACTTCGTTGAGGGACGTCGTGAGGTGCGCAAGCTCCGCGGATCAGGTGCCCGCCGCCTCCACGGGCGCCGTCGTCATCGCCTGCAGCCCCGTGACCCGCAGCAGATCGAGCCGCGCCTCGTCCGTGCTGCCGGGCTCCGCCGTGTAGACGACGATGCGGAGGTCGCTGCCAGGCACCGAGAGGGTGTCGCAGTCGATGGTGATGGGGCCGACCGGCGTGCTCGTGACGGTCTTGCGGCTCGACCGGTGCTCGGCGACGCGCGCCTCGCTCCAGCGCCGTTCGAACTCGGGCACCTCGGCACGCAGCCGGGCCACGAGCCGGGCGAGCGAACGGTCCGCCGGGTAGCGACCGACGGCGGTGCGGAGATCCGCGGCGAGGTCGCGCGCGAACTCCTCCTCGTGCGCGGCGTCGAAGTCGGTGCCCGCGTGCCCCTGGGTGAAGTAGGTCCAGACGAGGTTGCGATCCCAGCCGGTGCGGGTCGACGGATCCCCGTTGAGCGCGGCCCACAGCGGATTCCAGAGGAGCATGTCGTGCGTCGCCGTGAAGACCGCCATGGGCACGTCCCCCAGCCGGTCGATGATGCGGTGCACGCCCGGCGGGATGTGCCGCGGCACCTCGCCGCGTCCGGGCGGGGCGACGCCCGCCACCCGGTGCAGGTGGTCGCGCTCGTCCTCGCTGAGGCGCAGCGCGCGGGCGAGCGCGCCGAGCATCTGCGGCGACGGGTTCACCGAGCGGCCCTGCTCGAGCCGCACGACGTAGTCGACGCTCACGCCCGCCAGCGCGGCGAGCTCCTCGCGGCGGAGGCCCGCGGTGCGGCGGTGGGATCCCTGGGGCAGGCCCACGTCCGCCGGCTGCACGCGCTCGCGCCAGGAGCGGAGGATGCTCGCGAATTCGGTCATGCCCCCATCCTGCGCGGGGGGAGGCGGATCAGCCTGGTACCGCCGGTCCTCCCGTCGACCGGTGCCTGGGCGATGCGGCGGGCGGGGCGCAGGCTCGACCCATGACCACCACGCTGATCACCGGATCCAACCGCAGCCTCGGCCTCGAGACCGCGCGCCGCCTCATCGAGGCCGGCCACACCGTCTACGCCGGCATGCGCGACACGGCCGACGGCGACGCCGCCCGCGCCCTCGGCGCCCACCCCGTGCAGCTCGACGTCGACGACCAGGCCTCCGTCGACCGCGCGCTCGCCTCGCTCCCGGCGCTCGACGTGCTCGTCAACAACGCCGGCATCCTCGGCGACTCGCAGGGCGTCGACGACCTCACCCCGGAGGCGATGCTGGCCGTGCTGCAGACGAACGTCGTCGCCGTGGTGCGCGTGACGCAGGCCGCGCTGCCGCTGCTCCGGGAGTCCGCCGCCCCCGTGATCGTGAACGTCTCCTCGGGCGTCGGCTGGCCGCGCGCCCTGGCTGGCTACGGCACCGACGAGAGCCACGTGATGACGATCCCGTACGCGACGTCGAAGGCCGCCCTCATCACCGCGACCGTGCAGTACGCGAAGAACCTGCCCGGCTTCCGGGTCAACGCCACCGACCCCGGCTACACGGCCACCGACTTCAACGGGAACACCGGCCACCAGACCGTGACCGAGGGCACCGACGCGACCGTCGCGATGGCGCTCGTGGGACCGGACGGGCCGACCGGCGAGTTCCACAGCCGGCACGGGCGCATCGAGTACTGAGGTCGGTCGCGCGCTGCGTCCGACGCCGCGATCGCGGCCGCTGCCGGGTAGCGTCGGAGCGTGACCTGGCCCGCGCTGCACATCACCCGATCCGTCGACGCGGACGTGGCGTCCGTCGTGGCCGTAGCGGGCGACCCCGCGCGGCTGCCGGAGTGGGCGGCGGGCGTCAGCTCGGGGATCCGGCTCGAGGGCGGGCGCTGGCTGTCGGACTCACCGATGGGCACTGTCGAGATCGCGTTCGCGGGCCCGCGCGAGCTCGGGATCCTCGACCACGACGTGACGCTCCCCGACGGCACCGTCGTGCGCAACCCGCTGCGCGTCCTCCCGAACGTCGACGGCAGCGAGGTCGTGTTCACGCTCTTCCGCCGGCCGGGCATGACCGACGTCGCCCTCGCGGAGGACGCGGCGCTCGTCGCGGAGGACCTCGATCGGCTCGCGGCGTTGGTCGCCCGCGGCTGATCCGCTCACCCGCCTGCCCGCTACCGTCGTCGCATGCCGTCCGCCCGCCTCGCCGCCCCCGAGGACCGCACCGCCCGGCTCGACCTCCACCGGCCGACGGTCGCCGACGCCGCCGAGGTGCACGCGATCCTCTCCGACCCCGCCGTCTGGACCCACTACCCGTCGCTGCGCGTGACCGACCCCGCGCAGACCGACCGCTTCCTCCGCGCGCGGGTCGAGGGCTGGGAGCGCGACGGCCTCGGCACCTGGACCGTGCGGGAACGCGACGCCCGCGCGGTCGTCGGATTCGGCGGCTGCAGCATCGCGCACGACGCCTTCTGGAACCTCGGCTACCGCTTCTCGCCGACCGTGCACGGCCGCGGCTACGCGACCGAGATGGCGACGCGGGCGATCGAGCGGGCGTGGATCCACCGCCCAGAGCTGCCCGTGGTCGCGTACCTCGTGGCGCACAACCACGCGTCGGCGGCCGTGGCCGAGAGGGCGGGCCTCACGCTCTCGCACCGCGGGCCGGATCCGGGCAACCCCGATCCCGCCGTCATGCGCCTCGTCTACGCCGACCGGGCGCTCACCGACGAGGAGCGGGACGCGACGATGCGCTGATCCTGGCTGCGACCGGCTCCGCGCGCCGCCTGCGCCAGGCCCCGACCTCGGCCACGAGGATCCGCGTCCCCGCCAGCAGTACGAGCGCGACCGCCGTCACGACGATCAGCGGCGGCATCAGGAAGCCGAGCCCGATCAGCGGGTGCTCCATCCCGAGAGCGGGCCAGCCCATGTCCACCCATCGGTCGGCGAGGAGCAGCAGCGCCGCCATGACGACGAGCTCCCCCGACAGCACCCCGATCGTGATCCGCGTCCCGAGTCGCATGCCGCCCCCTGCCGCCCTCGTCCGTCGACTCCCTGCCGAGCCGCCACCCTCGCACGGTTCCCCCGCCCGCGGAAGGCGCGCGCCCCCGCCCGGCCCCGCGCCACACTGGATCCATGAGCACCGCCGCCGACGCCCTCGCCCGCCTCGTCGAAGGCATCGACCGCGAGCGGCTGGGCGCGTACGGCGTCGTCGTGCGGGTCGGCGCCGACGAGGTCGCGCACCGCTGGCGGAGCGACGACCGCGAGAACCTCTACTCCGTGTCGAAGGGCGTGTGCGCGCTGGCCATCGGCATCGCGGTGGATGAGGGGATCCTCGCGCCCGACACCCGCGTCCCCGAGCTGCTGCCGGCCCTCGACCTCGGCGCCGGCGTCGATCAGGTCACCGTCGAGCACCTCCTCACCATGACCAGCGGCATCGACTTCGCCTGGTTCGGCGACGAGCCCGTGCCCGGCCCCGACCTCGCGCAGGCGATGCTCAGCGGGCCGAGCCGCGGCCGCGTATTCCAGTACAGCGATGCCAGCCCCTACGTCGCGATGCGGATGCTCGCCGCCGCGGTCGGCGACGTGCGCGACTGGCTCCTCCCGCGCCTCTTCGAGTCGCTCGGCATCGACAACCCGCAGTGGCACCGCTGCCCGCTCGGCTTCATCGTGGGCGGCAGCGGCCTGGAGCTCCGCACGGGCGAGCTCGCGCGCATCGGCCGGCTGCTGCGCGACCGCGGCGCGTGGGAGGGCCGGCAGCTCGTGAGCCAGGAATGGGTCGACCGGATGCACGGATCCTGGGTCGCCACCGGCGCCGATCCCGCCGCTCCCTTCGCCCGATACGGCCTCGCGACCTGGGACGGCCCCGGCGACGCCTGGCGCCTCGACGGCCGCTACGGGCAGTACGTGCTGGTCGACGGATCCCGCGACGCTGTCGTCACCATCACGGCCCACGAGGAGGAGCGGGACCATCTGCTCGCCGAGCTGGCGGCGGCGGCCGTCGCGGACGCGGCGCCCGTCGTCGGCTGAGCGGCCGGAACCCGGTCGATTCACGGGACTGGTAACATTACCAAGATGTCCGGCGCTTGGTAACATTACCGACATGCGTGACGCGACCGACAACCCCTTCAGCCCCGGCTCGGACACCGTCCCGGAAATCTGGGCCGGCCGCATCGAGCAGCTCGGCGATTGGCGCGACGTGGTCCGCCCCCGGCTCCTCCGGGGCCTCCCCGAGCGAGGCCGTACCGTGCTCGGCGAGCCCGGGCTCGGCAAGTCCGCCCTCGTGCGCCGCATCGCGTGGTCTGCCGACCGCGACGGGGACTGGGTCACGCCGCAGCTGCGCATCCCCCTCGGCACGGATCCCCTCAAGCCGGTCGCGGCGGCCGTGCTGGAGCTCGCGCAGGCTGCGGGCCTCTCCTCCCTGCGCGAGAAGCGCATCAAGGAGGCCATCGCCCGCGTCGAGTCGGTCGCGGCGGCGGGGCTGTCGCTCACCATGCGCGGGGGATCCGACCAGGACGGCCCCGAGCCGCACGCGGCGCTGACCGCGCTCCTCGTCGAGGTGGGTCGCGCGGCGATGCGGCACGAGAAGGTCGCCCTGGTCCACGTCGACGAGGTGCAGAACATCAGGGACGAGCGGACGCTCTCCCAGCTCCTCATCGCGCTCGGCGACGCCATCACGCACGAGGAGGAAGTCCCGATACCGGGCGGTGCCCGAGTCCGCCGGTCCCTGCCGATCGCTGTGTACCTCACCGGCCTACCGGACTTCGAGGACCGGGCTGGCGCGCACAAGGGGGCGACCTTCGCTCGGCGCTTCCGCACGACCATCCTGACGGCCATCGACGACGAGGACATCCGTGCCGCGCTGCAGGACTTCGTCATGCCCGGTTGGGAGGTCGCGGACGACTCCGGGCGCACCCGCCTCATCCGCATGGACCAGGATGCCGCCGCCGCGATCGTCGATCTGTGCCGCGGGGAGCCGTTCCTCTTCCAACTGGCCGGGGAGCGCGCCTGGTACGCCGGATCCGGGACGACCATCACCCGGGCCGAGGTCCACGCGGGCTGGCGGGGTGCGGAGCGCGAGGCGACCGCGCATGTCGAACGCATCCTCGAGCGGCTTTCGCCGCGGGAGCGCGCCTTCGTGGAAGCGATGGCCGCGCTGCCCGCCGAGGAGCGCACGCTCACCCGCATCGCGAAGGAGATGGGCCGATCGAGGGCCGCGGAGGTCGGCACCACGGCGCAGCGCTTGGATACCGTGCGCGGGATCATCGACCGGGGCACGTCGTACGGCTTCCGGCACCGCGCCATCGAGGCCCACCTCACGAGCGACTGGCCGCGTGTCGGCTGAGGCGGCCGGCTCGCCTCTGCGCCATCACGCGGGCCACCACCCGCTGAGCGCCACCACCTCCGCCGCGATCTCCGCGACCGTCCGCCCGTCGGTCGCCACGCGGTGCACCGCGTCCGACGCGCCTGCCTCCAGCCGCGGCGCCGCCGTCGCGCTCCGCTCGATCGCCTCCGCCAGCCCCGACCCGATCTCGCGCCCGGCCAGCCGCGCGGCCGCCGTCGCGTCGTCGGCCGTGAGCAGCACGCCGACCGCCTCGACCTCGCCGCCGAGCGCCGCCGTGAGCCCGGCAGCTCGAGCACGCTGACGGTGTTCGTGTAGATCACGCGCGTCCAGCCGGCGTCGCGGTAGTTGCGCCACACGGCCGCGAGGTTCCGCTCGGCCAGCGGGATCCCCTGCCGCCACGGCTCTGGGTGGGCCTGGTCGAGCGCATCGCCCTCGATGAGCGCGTGCGCGATGTCGGCCGACGCGAGGATCCGCGACACCTCCGCCGCCACCGTCGTCTTGCCGACGCCCGAGCGCCCGCCGAGGAAGAGCGCCTGCGTGCGGGATCCGGAGTCCATCCGGACAGGGTCGCACGGGCGTGCGCGGACGCGCCGCGACCGGCGTTGACACGTCGCCCGCGGCCCCGGGACAATGGGCGGACGTTGTTCTTACAACGTTGTAACGGCTCGGATCCACCCGGCACGACCGGCGTCGATCGGCCCCGCTCCCGATGATGTGAAGGACCACCCCATGACCGACGCCCGCCCCACGGCCGACGCCCGCACCGCACCCGACGCCCGGATCGCCATCGACCGCACCGCCGTCGTCGCCCCCGTCAACCGACGCACCTTCGGCTCGTTCGTCGAGCACCTCGGCCGCTGCGTCTACGACGGCATCTACGAGCCCGGCCACCCCACCGCGACCGCCGACGGCTTCCGCGGCGACGTCGTCGACCTCGTCAAGGAGCTCGGCACCGGCGCCATCCGCTACCCCGGCGGCAACTTCGTCTCCGGCTACCGCTGGGAGGACGGCGTCGGCCCGCGCGAGGACCGCCCCAAGCGCCTCGACCTCGCCTGGCACTCGCTCGAGACCAACGAGGTCGGCCTCGACGAGTTCGCACGCTGGTGCGAGCTCACCGGTAGCGAGCTGATGATGGCCGTCAACCTCGGCACGCGCGGCGTGCTCGAGGCCCTCGACATCCTCGAGTACTCGAACCACCCGGGCGGCACCGCGCTCTCCGACCAGCGCATCGCCAACGGGTCGCCCGAGCCGCACAACGTGAAGATGTGGTGCCTCGGCAACGAGATGGACGGCCCGTGGCAGGTCGGCCACATGACCGCCGACGACTACGGCAAGCTCGCGAACCGCACCGCCGGCGCCATGAAGATGGTCGACCCCACGCTCGAGCTCGTCGCGTGCGGCAGCAGCGGATCCGGCATGCCGACCTTCGGCGAGTGGGAGCGCACCGTGCTCGAGCACGCGTACGACAACGTCGACTTCATCTCCGCGCACGCCTACTACCAGGAGCGCAAGGGCGACCTCGGCAGCTTCCTCGCCTCCTCGCTCGACATGGAGTACTTCATCCGCACGGTCGTCGCGTCGGCCGACCAGGTCAAGTACCGCCGCAAGAGCGACAAGACCATCAACATCTCGTTCGACGAGTGGAACGTCTGGTACCTCGACGAGCACCAGGAGTCCGGCGTCATCACCGAGGGCTGGCCCTACGCGCCGCACCTGCTCGAGGACGTCTACTCGGTCGCGGACGCGGTCGTGCTCGGCAACCTCATGATCACGCTGCTGAAGCACAGCGACCGGGTCACGTCGGCCAGCCTCGCGCAGCTCGTGAACGTGATCGCGCCGATCATGACGGAGAAGGGCGGCGACGCCTGGCGCCAGACCACGTTCTTCCCGTTCTCGGTGACGAGCCGGCTCGCGCAGGGCGAGGTGCTGCGCCCCCGGATCGACGTGGGCACGTACGAGACCGAGGTGCACGGCACCGCGCCGCTCGTCGACTCGGTCGCGACCTTCGACGAGACCACCGGCCGCGCCGCGGTCTTCCTCGTGAACCGCAGCCTGGCGGAGGCCCTCACCATCGAGGTCGACGTCGCCGGCCTCGCCGTCTCCGAGGTGCTCGAGGCCGTGGGGATCCACGACGAGGACGTCTACGCGAAGAACACCTTCGAGGACCGCGAGCGCGTGGGCCTCACGCCGAACGCCTCGGCGACGCTCGCCGACGGCACCCTCACGATCACGCTGCCGCCCGTGTCGTGGACGGCCGTGTCGCTCGGCTGATCCGCGCCCGCTCGACCACGCGCCCGTCGCGCCGCCTCCGCGGCCGGCGGGCGTCGTGCACTCCGGGTCAGCGCCCGTCCCGGCCCCGGTACAGCGTCATGAGCGTCGCCGAGATGCGGCCGCCCGGGCCGAGCTTGTGGCCGTTCGCCTCGAGCCAGGCGCGGGCAGCGGCGCGCTCGCCGGTCGGGGCGGTGCCGGCGGTGACGCCTGCGGCTCGCGCGGGCTCGTCGTGGATCGGCGTGATCGTCACCGTGGTGTGCCGCCCGGCCGCGACGTACGGCGCGAGCGCGGCGTGCAGGGCGCGGGCGTCGGCGGGAGCGAGGTCGATCTCGTGCACGACGCCGTCGAGGCCGAAGCGCACCGTCTCGGTCGCGTCGGGTGTCGCGCCGCCCGCCGCGCCGCCGCGCTCGTCGTCATCGCGCGGATCCACGTCGTCGGTCATGCCTTCTCCTCGAGCTCTCGATCCCCTCCGGCAGCCTAGGTCGCCGCGGCGACAGCGCCTGCGGCGCACATGAGAACGATTCTCTTCTAGGCTGAGCGGATGGATCCCCACCGCGATGCCCGCCCGTCCGTCGTCCGCGGCGGGCTGGCCGTCACCCTCGTCTCGGCGAGCGATCTCGGTGCCGCGTCGCGCGTCGCCGCGGCCGCCGTCGGCGCACCCGCATCCGCGCCGCCCGCGGTCGTCGAGGCGCCGGGCGGCGACAGTGGCGACCTCGGCGCCGGCCTCGCCGAGGGCCTCATCGCGGACGCCGACGACGGTCGCCGCGGGCTCGCGGTCGTCGCGCTCGAGCCCGCCGCGGATCCGCTCGAGGTCGCGCTCGTGCTCGAGCACGTCGTCGAGGCGCGGCACCCCGGGGCCACTCCCATCGGCATCCTCGACGTGGTCGCGGTCTCCTCCGTCGCCGAGATCCGCGACCTGCTGCTCGACCCGGGCGACGCCGACGCGACACCGTTCGACGCGGCCGAGCGGTTGGCCGGGCGGCTCGAGTGCGCGAGCGTCGTGGTGCTCGACGACCTGGATCCCGACCGCCCCACCGCCGATGCCCGGCGAGCCGTCGCCCTGCTCGCGCACCTCGCCCCGGACGCCCGCGTCGTCGCCACGGCCGACCGGGACTCGCTCGCGCCGGCACCCCTGCGCATCGGTCGCGGGCGCGCCCGAGGGCTCGCCGCGGGCACGGGCTGGCAGGTCGCGCTTGCGGGCGAGGCCGCGGCGACCTCGGCCGGCGGGATGGGCGTGCACGTCTTCCGCGACCCGCGCCCGTTCCACCCCGGCCGCCTGCACGCGGCCGTCGCGCACGACCTCGTCCCGGGCCCCGTCGGCCGGATCGTCCGCTCGCGCGGGCTCGTGCGCCTCGCGACCCGGCCCGCGACGGTCGGCTCGTGGGCGACCGCGGGCGACGTGCTGAGCCTCGACCCGACCGCCATGCGCAGCTGGGACGCCGACTCGCCGGCCGGGCAGGAGATCGCGTTCGTGGGCGAGCACCTCGACGGCGCCCTGCTCGACGGGATCCTCGGCGCGTGCCTCCTCGCGCCCGCCGAGCTCGTGGCCGGGCCCGATGCCTGGCACGGGTACGCGGATCCGTTCCCCGTCTGGGACACCGAGCACCGGCACTGACGCGGGCCGTGCGGGCGTCCGTCACGACGGACCCCTCGGGATCGCGCGCTCACGCGACGGCGCCGCCTCCGCGGGGGAGGCGGCGCCGTCGCGCGGGCTCACGCGGTGAGCCGATCCGGGTGATCCGGGTGTCGCCGATCACGCACCCGGAGCGCAGTGCGGGTCCTGGCCGGGGATCGGGTAGTCGGGCGCGATGCAGCCGTGGAAGTACCCGGCGCCCGACGCGGCGGCCGTGGTGTCGACGCCGGTGGCGGCGTGCGCGGCCATCGGGCTGAGCACGAGCGCCGCGCTGAGCGCGCCGAGCGCGAGGGCAGAGCGCGCGGCGGTCGAGGGGCGGCGCGAGGCGGTCCCGGTCGTGGTCATGGTGCATCTCCTTGTTCTCGTGGGGGGCGGAGCGCGCCGCTGCGGACGTGCACGAGCGGCGGGCGACGACACGAGGGTGGGAGCCCGCGGTCGGCCCGGATCGGCGCGCGCGTCATCTGTGGAGGGCTCCCGCGTGATCCCGCTGCACCGCAGGGCCCTTGCCGATCCCGCAAGGAGTCATGCGCGCCGCGATTGGACGCGACAGCCTCGAGCCATGGACATCACGCAGCGCATCGAAGGTCAGCAGAAGTGGGACGCGGTCGTCATCGGCGGCGGAGTGGCGGGATCGAGCGCGGCGCTCATGCTCGCGCGGGCCCGCCGCAGCGTGCTCGTCGTGGACGCCGGCCAGCCCCGCAACGCGGTCGCCGCGCACATGCACGGAGTGCTCGGGCACGACGGCAAGCCACCTCGGCAGCTGATCGCCGAGGGGCGGCGCGAGATCGAGGGCTACGGCGGCGTCGTGGTCGACGGGCGGGTGGAGCGGGTCGCGGCCCTCGAGGATCCGGCCGGCCCGCGCTTCCGCGTGACGCTCGACGGCGGCGCCGAGGTCACGGCCCGCCGCGTGATCCTCGCGGCCGGCCTCGCCGACGTCCTGCCCGAGGTCCCCGGCCTCGCCGCGCACTGGGGCGCGGGCGTCGTCGTCTGCCCCTACTGCGACGGATACGAGGTGCGCGACCGCCGCATCGGGGTGCTCGCGACCGGGCCGGGCAGCCTCCACCACGTGCAGATGCTGCGGCAGTGGTCGGCCGACATCACGTTCCTCGTCGCGGGCGGCACGGCCGACGGCGCACCGCTGGAGATCGACGCCGCGACCCGCGCGGGCATCGACGCCCGTGGCATCCGCGTGGAGGAGGCCGCGGCCGTCCGCGTGCTCGGCGAGCGCGGCGCGCTGGAGGGCGTGGAGCTCGCCGACGGCCGGATCCTCGAGCTCGACTCGCTGTTCGCCATGCCGGGCGTCGCGCCCCGTGACGGGTTCGCCCGCGCGCTCGGCGCCGCGACCGAGGAGACGCCCTGGGGTCCGTTCGTCGCGGCGGATCCGACGGGCCAGACGAGCGTGCCCGGTCTCCTCATCGCGGGCAACGCGTCGAGCGGATCCGCGAACGTGCCCGTGGCCATGGCGGCCGGCACCATGGCGGGCGCGATGGCGAACGCGGGGATGGTCACGGAGGACGTGGCGATCGCCGTGGCGGCGGCGCCAGCGGCCGTCGCCCGGTAGCGCTGGGTCGGATCCCGAAGTAAACTTGAGTCCGCACGACTCAAGTAATACCGAAGGGGAACGCAGTGGCCAACATGCAGGGCGCACCCGCCACCGACGAGAACGCGAAGACCGCGCTCGAGCAGTACGGGGTGAACCTGACCGAGATCGCGAAGAGCGGCAAGCTCGACCCGGTCATCGGACGCGACGCGGAGATCCGGCGCATCAGCCAGGTGCTCACGCGGCGCACCAAGAACAACCCGGTGCTCATCGGCGAGCCCGGCGTCGGCAAGACCGCCGTCGTCGAGGGCCTCGCGCAGCGCATCGTCGCGGGCGACGTGGCCGACTCGCTCAAGGGCAAGCAGCTGGTGTCGCTGGACCTCGCGGCGCTCGTCGCCGGAGCCAAGTACCGCGGGGAGTTCGAGGAGCGGCTGAAGGCGGTGCTGAAGGAGATCGACGACGCCGACGGCGAGATCATCACGTTCGTCGACGAGCTGCACACGCTCATGGGGGCGGGCGGCGGCGAGGGATCCGTGGCCGCGTCGAACATGCTGAAGCCCATGCTCGCGCGCGGCGAGCTGCGCCTCATCGGCGCGACCACGCTCGACGAGTACCGCCAGTACATCGAGAAGGATGCCGCCCTCGAGCGCCGGTTCCAGCAGGTGTACGTGGGGGAGCCCTCCGTCGAGGACACCATCGCGATCCTCCGTGGGCTCAAGGGCCGGTACGAGGCGCACCACCAGGTGCCCATCACGGATGCGGCGCTCGTCGCGGCCGCGTCCCTCTCGAATCGCTACATCCCCGCCCGCCAGCTGCCCGACAAGGCCATCGACCTCATCGACGAAGCCGCGTCGCGGCTGCGGATGGAGATCGACTCGTCGCCCGTGGAGATCGACGAGCTGCGGCGCGCGGTCGACCGGATGCGGCTCGAGGAGCTCGCGCTCAAGCGCGAGAAGGACGAGGCGTCGAAGGCGCGGCTCGCGAAGCTGCGCGAGGACGTCGCGGCGCGCGAGCAGACGCTCGGCGAGCTGCAGCGCCGCTGGGAGGCGGAGCGGGCCAGCGTCAACCGCGTCGGCAAGCTGAAGGACGAGCTCAACGAGCTGCGGATCCGCGCCGAGCGGGCCCAGCGCGAGGGCAACCTGGAGAAGGCGTCGCGCCTGCTCTACGGCGAGATCCCCGTGATCGAGCGCGAGGTCGCGCAGGCGGAGGCCGCCGAGTCGGTGCCGTCGGCCGAGGACCGCATGGTGAACGAGCAGGTGACGGCCGAGGATGTGGCGGCGGTCGTCGCGGCGTGGACGGGGATCCCCGTCGGCCGGCTGCTCCAGGGCGAGACCGAGAAGCTGCTGCACCTCGAGCAGGAGCTGGGCAAGCGGCTCATCGGGCAGAAGCAGGCCGTGCGGGCCGTCGCGGACGCGGTGCGGCGCACGCGGGCCGGCATCTCGGATCCCGACCGGCCCACCGGGTCCTTCCTCTTCCTCGGGCCCACGGGCGTCGGGAAGACGGAGCTCGCGAAGGCGCTCGCCGAGTTCCTGTTCGACGACGAGAAGGCGATGGTGCGCATCGACATGAGCGAGTACGGCGAGAAGTTCGCCGTGTCGCGGCTCGTCGGAGCGCCTCCCGGGTACGTCGGCTACGAGCAGGGCGGCCAGCTCACCGAGGCCGTGCGGCGGCGCCCGTACTCGGTGGTGCTGCTCGACGAGGTCGAGAAGGCGCACCCCGAGGTGTTCGACGTGCTGCTGCAGGTGCTCGACGACGGCCGGCTCACCGACGGCCAGGGCCGCACGGTCGACTTCCGCAACGTGATCCTGGTGCTCACCAGCAACCTCGGCTCGCAGTTCATCAGCGACGCCACGCTGCCGCTCGACCAGCGCGAGCAGGCCGTGCAGCAGCTCGTGCGCCAGACGTTCAAGCCGGAGTTCGTGAACCGGCTCGACGACATCGTGGTGTTCCAGACGCTGTCGATGGACGACCTCGCGCAGATCGTGGAGCTCTACATCGACCGGCTCGGCGTGCGCCTCTCGGACCGCCGGCTCGCGCTCGGCGTCACGCCCGACGCGCGCCGCTGGCTCGCCGAGCGCGGCCACGATCCGCTGTACGGCGCGCGCCCGCTGCGCCGCCTCATGCAGCGCGAGATCGACGACCGCCTCGCGCGCGAGCTGCTCGCGGGCGACATCCGAGACGGCGACGCGGTGCGGGTCGACCTCGCACCCGACGGCGACGGCCTCACGGTCGCGCGCGCGTGGAGCGACGAGCCGGAGGATGCGGCGCCCGGCGCCTGACGCCCGGCGTCCGATCTCGATGCGGCCCGCCGCGCTCGTCCGTCAGTGGCGCGCGGCGGGCCGGATCCGACCGCCGGAGATCTCCAGCACCTCGTCGCTGAGGGCATCGATGTGCTCGCGTTCGTGGCTGGTGAAGAGGATCGTCGTGCCGATCGCATTCTGCCGGTGCAGCTCCTCGGTCAGACGCTCGACGCTCTCGGCATCCAGCGCGTTGTAGGGCTCGTCGAGCAGTAGCACCTCGGGCCGTTCCATGAGCGCCTGCGCGAGCGACAGCTTCTGCTTCATCCCGATCGAGTAGCTGCGGACGCGGGTGCGGGAGTCCGGGTCGAGCCCCATCGCCCGCATCGCGTCGCGCACCTCGTCGACGGTGATCCGCTTCCGGATCGCGGCTAGCTCGGTCAAGTTCTGCAGCCCCGTGCGATGGGCCAGGTACGCCGGCCCGTCGATGATCGCGCCGAAGCGGTCGGGGAATGTGCGGCCCGGCGACAGGAGAGCGGGATCGATGTCGATGACGCCGGCGTCCGGCCGCAGGAACCCGCAGATCAGCTTGAACAGCACGGACTTGCCGCAGCCGTTGGGGCCGACGAGGCCGTAGGTGCGGCCGCGTTCCAGCGCGAGGTCGACCCCCTCGAAGAGGGTGACGCCGCGGAAGCCCTTCGTGACGCCGGTGAGGGTGATGATCGCCATGGTTCTCCTTGTCGAGATCTACGCGTGCGGGACGGTGCGGACGAGCGCGGACAGCGCGAGGCGGAGAAGGGCAGCTGCGAGTGCCAGCGTCAGGGTGGCCTGCCCGACTGCGTCCCACCCGCCTCGGGTCACGGCCATGTCGGCGAGCTGTACGGGCAGCCACGTGCTCGTTCGGAGCTGGAGGGCCCCGCCGGCGACGATCACCGCGATCGTGATCAGCCCCGCCGCGGCACCGCGCGCGAGCCAGGCGACGACGAGCGTGCCCGTCGAGTAGGCGGAGAGCTGCAGCATGCCGCCGACGGCGAAATGGCAGGCGAGGAGAGCGAGGCGGTCGGCATCGGGGAGCAGCGCGGCGGATCCGGTGGACATCGCGACGGCGAGACCTGCCGCGGCGATCGTCGCCAGGTACGCCGCCGCGGCACGCACGTGGTGAGCGGTCCGCGAACGCGCCCAGCGAGCCGGCGATCCGTGGCGGAGCAGCCGCTGGTACGCCACCCCGCCTGACTCCTCGGACTCGCGCAGCTGGACGACGAACGCGAAGCCCCCGTAGACGATCAGACCGCCCAGGCACCGCAGGATCGTCCCGTCGCCGGAGAGGGCGTCGGCGAGCCGGTCCGCGGCGGACGAGCCGAGCGAGGGGTCGGCCGGCAGCAGCATCAGCCCCGTGAGGGCGCCGATCGCGGCGACCGCGAGCACGATCCATGCCCTCACGGCCGTCGCCGGCCGATGAGAGCGGGCAGGGAACGGCGCCGGCGATCCATGCCCCGCAGGACGACGACGCACACGGCGCATGCGGCGAGCGTGATCGCCCAGCTGACGGCGGCGGCGCCGGGAGCGGCCACGATCGAGAGGACGGTCGTGAGCTGTCCCAGGTTGAGCGGTGAGCCCGCGTCGACGAATCCAGCGGCCGACAGCAGCGCGATCACCGCGACCGCGACCGCGAAGGCGACGTCGATGCCGCGGACGGGTGACACCAGGTGCAGCGTGAGCGAGATGAGCTGAAGGACGAGGAGCAGGCTGATGGCCAGGACGACCGTCGCGACGAGCGCCGCGAGCCACGGCCAGCCCGGACTCTGCAGCTCCACCGGATAGCTGTCGATCCCGTGGCTGCCGTCGTCCGCCGCGGGCAGGCCGAGAGTCGTGACGTACATCGCGGCCAGCACCACGGGCACGACGGCGAGCGCCCACAGGAGACCGTCCCGGCAGGCGGCGCCGACGGCCCTCATGTAGCTCCCGTGACGGATCAACCTCTGGGCTCCGGTGTCGGCAGGCGCGCGCACGACGAGGGCGACGAGCCACACGGTGAGCACCACGTTCGCGAGGAAGCGGGTGTCGGTGACGTCGTCGAGCATGGCCTTGGTCTGCGTGAGGTGCACGGCTCGACCGGACGTCTCCTCGAAGGCGCGCGCGTAGGAGCCCGATGCGACGGCGAGGACGGCGATGACGAGCGATGGGACGCTCGCGGACCGGTCGAAGAGGGTTACGACAGGCGGCCGCTGTGCGGGGCTCGGCGGATGACGACGGCGGCGATCGCCGAGACCACGAGCGCGAGGACGAGTGTCGGGAGCATCATCTGCAGGTCGGAGTCGTAGGACAGGCCGTACGCGCTCGCCGAGTAGTAGAGAGCGAGTCGCGGCATGCCCACGACGGCGGCGGCGAAGGTCTGTCCGAAGACCAGGAGCATGGGCGCGGCGAGCGCGAGGAGACGATTGCGGATGAGGAGCAGGGCGGTGATGCCCATCACCGCGTAGACGGCTCCGCAGAACCCGGTCCAGGTCGAGAAGACCAGGCCGAAGGGGATGTCGCCGAGCCGCAGCACGGCGCCGAAGCCCGTCTGGTGGCGGCTGTACTCGGCGGCCGCTGCTGCATCCATGTAGGACATCGACGGATCGATGCCGGGGTTCCCGATGAGAGGCAGGACGTGGAAGGCCAGGAGATAGGGGACGAAGGACATCAGGAACGCGAGAGCGAAGCCGACCGCGCCGGCCTGTCCCAGGCGCGCCAGGATGAGCGCCCGCACCGGGCGACGGAGCCGCTGAGCGCCGATAAAGCGGTGGGCGAGGTCAGAGGAGAAGCGCGTGCACGTCACGACCACGATGGCGAGCGGCAGGAGGATGAGCCAGGGCGTGAGCATCGCGGATCCGAACGCCTGAAAGTGATCTCGCGAGATGGAGTGCGCGACGACCTTGTTCAAAGACGGGACGGTCGTCGAACAGAGAGCCACGGCCCCGATGATCTGCACGGCCCCGACCGTCCTGCGTCGATTGGTAATGGTCATGGTGGGGTCTTCTTCTCCTTCACGCGTACTCGGATGGAGGGCGCGGGCCCCGTGGGGCCCGCGCCTCCGATCAGTTGCTGTGCCAGGACCCGATGGCCTCGACTCGGACGAGGGCGTATTCGCTCGTGTGGAGCTGGAGATGGACGGTGGTCCCGCCGATGAACGGGGCGTCCAGGGGCGCCGATTCGCCGTCTCCGATGGTGTTCGTATCCGCCCCGCAGGTGCCATTCCCCTGATTTCAGATGCGCGCGTTCATGTGGTAATCCGAGCCCACCGAATCGAGGTGGACCGCCGCTGAGGTGCTCGTGAACACCTTGTTCTGCGCTGCGGAGTTCCAGGGCTGCTGGAGGTTCGGCACGATGGCGTCGAAGTGCGAGTCGCCGGTTCCGGCGTAGGCGGCGCTTCCGGCCCCGACGATGAGGCAGACGAGAGCGGTGGTGGAGAGGGTTTTCGTGGTGATGCGCATGAGGATCCGTTTCTGCGATGAGGTGCGTGGCGGCGTTTCATGGCGACCACGAGGTCATCGGCAGCGTCATCGCGTGCGTGGATCATGCAGCAGTTCTGGTGTCGAGGGAGGCCTCGAGGTTCGTCATCGGCGCGTCAGGAGCGCCGACGAGGGCGACTCTAGAAGTGCGGCCGCGATCGGAGGCCGGTTCTCCACAGGAGCTCCTCGAGGGGGACGTGCGCTGGACCGGTGCCGTGCGCGGCGGCCCGTGTCGCCCGCCGGATCAGACCGCCGTCACCCGCAGGATCGCGATCGACTCGGGCAGCATCCCCGGGGCGTGCAGGCCGGAGGCCGCGAGCGCCTGGCCCGTCAGCTCGACGCCGTCCCACCAGGCGGGCGCGGTGAAGCCCGGTTCGGGGGTGTCCACGCGCACGGGCTCCACGCGGTAGCGGCGCGCGGGATCGAGGCCCGGCAGCAGGAAGCGGCCGCGCGGGGAGACCTCGGAGCGGCCGACCGACGCGAGGAAGAACAGCGCCGCGTCGGACGACGACGCGACCGCGCCGTAGACGAGGAGCGTCGGGTCGCTCTCGTCGGCGCGGACGACCGTGCCCGTGTGCATCAGCGCGCGCTCCTCCTTGTAGAGGGCGATCCACGCGGCGAGGTCGGCGTTCTCCTCGTCGGTGGCCTGCGCGAGGTCCCACTCGATGCCGAGGTGGCCGTACAGCGCCGAGCCCGCGCGGAAGGCGAGGCGGTGCGCGCGGCCGGTGGTGTGGCTGACGCCGGACGCGATGTGGGAGCCGAGGAGCTCGGGCGGGAGGAGCTGCATGGTCCAGCGCATCATCGTCTGGCGGTCGAGGGGGTCGATGCAGTCGGAGACCCACACGCGGTCGGTGCGCTCGAGCACGCCGAGGTCGACGCGGGCTCCGCCGGAGGAGCACGACTCGATCTCGAGGCCGGGGAAGCGCGCCCGCAGCTCGTCCATGAGGCGGTACGCCGCGAGCGTCTGCAGGTGCACGCCCGCCTGGCCGCGCGGGGAGATGCCGGCGTCGACGAGGTCGCGGTTGTGGTCCCACTTGATGTAGGCGATGTCGTTCTCGGCGAGGATCGCGGTCATCCGCTCGAGCACGTAGGAGTACGCCTCGGGGATCGCGAGGTCGAGCACCTGCTGCTGGCGGGCGCGCACGGGGAGGCGGCCGCCGGTCTGCATGATCCACTCGGGGTAAGCGCGCGCGAGGTCGGAGTCCTCGTTCACCATCTCGGGCTCGAACCACAGGCCGAACTCCATGCCGAGGCCCGTGACGTGGTCGATGATCGGGCCGAGGCCGTCGGGCCAGACGCCCTCGTCGAGGTACCAGTCGCCGAGGCCCGCGTGGTCGTCGCGGCGGTGGCGGAACCAGCCGTCGTCGAGCACGTAGCGCTCCACGCCGAGGGCCGCCGCGCGATCCGCGAGGTCGGTCAGGCGCGCGAGGTCGTGGTCGAAGTAGACGGCCTCCCACACGTTGATGGTCATGGGCCGGTCGCGGCGCGGGTGCGTCTCGCGGGCGCGCAGGTGGCGGTGGAAGCGGGCGGCCTGGTCGTCGAGGCCGTGGCCGAACGCCGCGTAGACCCACGGGCTCGCGTACGACTCGCCCGCGGCCAGCCGCACCTCGCCGGGGAGCAGCAGCTCGCCGCCGCCGATCACCTGCCGGCCGGTGGAGAGGCGCTCGGCGTAGTGCCGGTGGTTGCCGCTGAACGCGACGTGCACGCCGCGCACGTCGCCGTGGCGGAAGCCGAAGCCGGGCGTGCCGACGGACAGCAGGGTCGCGGCGTCGGGTCCGGTGCGGCCCTTGCGGCCCTCGCGCTCGTGGATCCCCACCACCAGCTCCCGGCGCTGCGGCGTGCGCTCGAGGCCCCAGCGTCCGGCGAAGTCGAGGATCTCGCGGGCCTCGGGCGGCAGCGGCAGCGCGAGCGTGACGCCGCCGAGGTCATAGGTCGTGTCGCCGAGGTTCGTGGCCTCCGCGCGCTTGCGGACGAGGCCGGACGCCAGCAGCTCGACGTCGAGAGCGAGGCCGAGCCCCGCGACCTCGTCGACCGCGTCGACGTGCACGAGCGCGGGGCCGGTGGACGCGGATCCCGGGCGCCCGTCGACGCCGACGGGGAGCGGATCGCCGTCGACGGTGGCCGAGGTGACGCGGAAGAGCGGCGACCAGTCGGCGCCGTCGCGGTGGCCCTCGAGGCCGGGCTTGCCCGTCCACGAGGTGTGCGCCTCGGGCAGGATCGCGAGGCGGATGGGATCGTCGGCGACGCTGCCCGCGAACGGCGCGAGGTCCGCGCGCACCATGGTCTCGAGGTCGGCCGGGGTGGTGTCGCCGAGGTCGGCGCCCCAGTGCACGACGGCCGGGAGGCGGCCCTCCGTGAGGTCGAGCACGAGCGAGACGCCGGATGCCCGGAGGTGGAGGAGGGCGGAGGGGACGGCGGTGTCGGGCATGGTGCTCCTCGCGTCGATGCGGGTGGGGATGGATCCATCCTCCCGTGCCGACGCGGATGCGCGCGCTGAGGCGGCGCGCGTGCCGTCAGTCCAGGTCCTCCAGCGCCGGCACGGCCGTCCCGTCCTGCCGGTCGGCGCTGACGCTCGTGCCCGGCTGCGACCGGCGGGCGCGCAGGGTGTGGGCGCGGATCCGCTCGACGGCCTCCGGGTCGCGCAGCTCGTCCTCCGACGGCCCCACCGGCTCCGCCACGATCTGGCTGGCCGGGCCGATGAGGAGATCGACCGAGCCCACCCCGCCCTGGGGCAGCCAGACGGGCACCGTCACGGTCGCCGCCGCCGCGCCCGCGCGCGCGAGCTCCTGGGCGCACTCGACGACCGCCCGGGCGATGTCGTCGCCCGTCAGATAGCGCCCGTCGGCGTAGTGGATGGTGTGCACGCCTTCAGTGAAGGCCATCCCACCCCCGCCGCCTAGGGCCTTGCCGCCAGCGGACAGGGGGTGGAGGGTCCGCCGCGCGCGGGCGCGCACCCGGGCCGTCCGCCCGCCGTCGGTACGCTCGGCGGATGACCTACGCCGCTCATCCCGATCGCTACTCCTCCATGCCGTACCGCCGCTCCGGCCGCAGCGGGCTGAAGCTCCCCGAGCTCTCGCTCGGCCTCTGGCACAACTTCGGCACCGCCCGCCCGATCGACACCCAGCGCGCCATCGTGCGCCGCGCGTTCGACCTCGGCATCACGCACTTCGACCTCGCCAACAACTACGGCCCGCCTCCCGGCAGCGCCGAGACCGCGTTCGGCCGGATCCTCGCCGAGGACCTCCGCCCGTACCGCGACGAGATCGTCATCTCCTCCAAGGCCGGCTACCTCATGTGGGACGGCCCCTACGGCGAGTGGGGATCCCGGAAGTCGATGCTGGCGTCGCTCGACCAGAGCCTCGGCCGCATGGGCCTCGAGTACGTCGACGTCTTCTACTCGCACCGGCCGGATCCCGAGACGCCCATCGAGGAGACCATGGGCGCGCTCGCGACCGCGGTGCACCAGGGCAAGGCGCTGTACGCGGGCATCAGCAACTACTCGCCCGAGCAGACCGAGCGCGCGGTCGCGGCGCTCGCCGAGCACAAGGTGCCGCTGACCATCCACCAGCCGAGCTACTCCATGTTCAACCGGCACGTCGAGGGCGGGCTGCTGCCCGTGCTGGAGGAGGCGGGATCCGGCTGCATCGTGTTCTCGCCGCTCGCCCAGGGGCTGCTCACCGACCGGTACCTGTCGGGATCCATCCCCGCCGACTCGCGCGCCGCCACGAGCGGGTTCCTCGACGAGTCCGCCGTCTCCTCCGTCTACCTCGAGCGGGCGCGCGGCCTGCAGGCCGTGGCCGAGGGGCGCGGGCAGACGCTCGCGCAGCTCGCGCTGTCGTGGGTGCTGCGGCACCCGGGGATCACGAGCGCGCTCATCGGCGCGTCGAGCGTGGAGCAGCTGGAGCAGAACGTGGCCGCCGCGGGCGCTCCCGCGCTGACCGACGACGAGCTGGCGGCCATCGAGCCGCTCGCGGTCGACGGCACCGGGCGCTGATCCGCGGATGACGGACGCACCCGCCCCCTCGACCGCGCTGGCCGACCGCGTCGCGCGGATCCTCGACGCGCAGGGGATCGTCGACGGCCACGACGACCTCGTGTGGGCGCTCCGCGAACGCGCGGTGCGGGAGGGCGGGCCGAGCGCGTCCGTCGCCGACGACGTGATCGCGCGCCTCGCGGTGGAGGATGCCGTGCCCGGCCTGCACACCGACCTGCCGCGGCTCGCCCGCGGCCGGGTGGCTGCCCAGTTCTGGTCGGTGTGGGTGCCAAACCTGCCCGGGATCGACCCGGTGCGCTCGACCATCGAGCAGATCGACGTCGTGCGCCGCCTCGTCGCCGCGCACCCCGATCGGCTCGCGCTCGCCGTGACGGCCGACGACGTGGACCGCGTCGTCGCCTCCGGCCGCGTCGCGTCGCTGCTCGGCATGGAGGGCGGCCACTCGATCGGCGGATCCCTCGGCGCGCTCCGCACGATGCGCGCGCTCGGCGTCCGGTACATGACCCTCACGCACAACGCGAACGTGGCCTGGGCCGACTCGGCCACCGACGCACCCGTGCACCACGGCCTGAGCGCATCCGGCGAGCGGGTCGTCGCCGAGATGGAGCGGATCGGCATGCTCGTCGACCTCTCGCACGTGTCGGCCGACGTGATGCGGCACGCGCTGCGGATCGCCCGCCGGCCGGTGCTGTTCTCGCACTCCGGGGCGCGCGCCGAGTGCGACGTGCCGCGGAACGTGCCCGACGACGTGCTCGCCGCGCTGCCCGCGAACGGCGGCGTCTGCATGGCCACGTTCGTGCCGCAGTTCGTGTCGCCCGCGGTGGCTGCGTGGCACGACGAGACGCTGGCGCTGGCCGTGTCGGAGGGCGTGGATCCGCGTGACCACGAGGGCGTGCAGGCCGTCGCCGCCCGCCGGCCCGGGGAGCGGCCGCGCGCGACGCTGGCCGACGTCGTGCGGCACGTGGAGCGGATCCGCGAGGTCGCCGGGCCCCGGCACGTGGGCCTCGGCGGCGACTACGACGGCGTCGACTGCACGCCCGACGGGCTCGACGACGTGTCGCGCTACCCCGCGCTCATCGCGGCGCTCGCCGAGCGCGGCTGGTCGGACGACGACCTCCGCGCGCTCGCGGGCGGCAACGCGTTGCGCGTGCTGCGGGCCGCCGACGCGGACGACGACGTGTCGCGCGCGGACGCGGACGCGGGGGCG
>NZ_JAAVCB010000124.1:0-12459 GCF_014802555.1 Clavibacter sp.
AACGGGGCGTTAGCGTGAGTCACGAAGACCTCCGTGGACGTTGATGAGTGTGGTAACCCACATCGTCCCGGAGGTCTTCGCTATCCGCCCCAGCGTTCACAACCTCCCGAGGAACTACAACTAGGCCGTGGGGCCGGGCGCGGGCGCCACGGCGTCCTCCACGGACGGCCTCCGCGGCGGCACGTTGGCCGGGTGCACGTCCAGGTCGTCCGCGACCTCCACGGAGACGACCCGCGGGGCGAACGCGTCGCCGTTGACGACGATCCAGTTGCTGACGAGGAGGAACGCGTCGTCGCCTGCGGTGAGCGGACCCGTCACGTGGAACGCGCCGTAGGCGGGCTCGTCGAAGGTGACGCGCGCCACGGTGCCGTGGCCGAGGCCCACGACGGAGTCGGGCAGCCCACCCTGCGGGGGCATGTCGTCGCCCGACCGGATGGAGACCGACTGGATCTCACCGGCTGCGCCGAGCGCCGTGTCCGCGACGACCAGCTGGCCGTTGGACCCGACGCGGACCGGGCCGTCGACCGAGTGGAGGCCGTAGCGCGGGGAGCGGATGACCACGCTCACCAGGTCTCCGGCGGTCAGCGCGGACAGCGCCTCGCGGATGGCCTGCACGTCGCGCCGAGAACGGCCCGTCGACAGCTGGTCGAGCATCTGGCGGTCCATGCGTCGAGCGTACTGGGCCATGATCCAGGCGGCGGACGCAGCCAGGAAGCGGACGCAGCCACGCGGGGCCGGAACGGGGAGATGGCGGAGACGGTGGGATTTGAACCCACGGTACCCATACGGGTACTCCACCTTAGCAGGGTGGTGCACTAGGCCGAACTATGCGACGTCTCCAGACGTACCCGTCCACTGTACCGGACGCGGCGGCCTGCTCACATCCCCGCGCACCGGGCCGCCGGCCCGAACGGGGGGTGCGGCGCGGTTGTCCCCCATTCGACGGACACGTAGTGTCTCTGACGACGCGTGTGCCGGACCCGACCGGCTTACCCCCCGCGTGTCGATGTGTCAGCCCAGAGATGTCCCGCTCGCCCACATGGCCGCGGTCCCGGATCCCCCGAACCGGCGCCGCTCACCCTCACGCACGCGACGACGTCGCGAGCCCCCGTGGGCGAGATCACGAGATTCTCGTCCGGCGGAGGATTCGGGTCGAAAGCTGAACGAGATAGACGGGTCCTCGCTGCATAGGGTGTGCGGCGGGGCCCCGTCGCCCTCATCCGACGCGCGGCGCTCAAGCGGCCGCGCGCGCGACCGGGCTCACCCCTTGAAGCCCTTCGAGCAGGTCACCGTCCCCGCGTCCGTGCCCGTGACGGCCTCGGGCAGCACCGTGGGCGCCGAGGTGGCGGGCTGGGATCCGCTCGCCGCCGCAGGAGCGCTCGGCGACGGCGTCAGGGTCGATGCCGCGGGCTGCTCCTCGACCGCGCCGAGGCCCGTGTTGCCCGCCTTGACCTCGAACGGCGCATCCGCCTTCAGCAGCTGCATGAGCTGGTCGCCGTCGGCCTTCAGCGGCTGGACCTTGCCGGCGTAGACGCCCGTGCCGGACGTGGTGCCCGGGTACTGCAGGAAGCGCACCTGGTCGAGCGGGATGTCCTTGAGCGCCAGCGCCATGGACGCCATGGTCTGGTAGTCGAGCGACGTGGAGCGCTGCATGTTGTCGACCGCGGCCTTGGCGAGGCCGTAGACGCGCGTGGGATCCGAGAGCGTGCTCGACTGTTTCATCGTGCGCACGAGCGCCGACAGGAAGACCTGCTGGTTGCTGATGCGCGCCAGGTCGCTGCCGTCGCCGACCGCGTGGCGGGTGCGGAGGAACTGGAGCGCCTCCTTGCCCTGGAGGGTGTTCTCGCCCGCCGGGAGGTCGAGGTCGGTGCGCTTGTCCTTGAGCGGGCTCGCGAGGCAGACGGGGACGCCGCCGACCGCGTTGGACATCTCGATGACGCCGTTGAACTCGATGAGCGCGGCGTACGGGATGTCGAGGCCGGTGAACTGCGCGACGGTCTTCGCGACGCACGGCAGGCCGCCGTCGGACAGCGCCGAGTTGAGCGGCGCGGCGGACATCGCGGGCGCGGTGCCGGATCCGTCGCTGCGCGCGCACGCGGGGATGGGCACGACCATGTCGCGCGGCAGGCTGACGACCGTGGCCTGCGAGTGGTCGGCGGAGACGTGGAGCACCATGTTGACGTCGTTGAGCGCGCCGTCGGTCTTGCCGTAGCCGTCCCCCTGGCCCTGGCGGGTGTCGGATCCGGCGAGCAGCACGTTGAAGCCGCCGTCGAGCGCGCCGACGCCGACCGTGGTCTGCTCGGTGCCGTCGCTGATGTCGACGGTGTTCGCCTGGACGGACTTGTTGAGGTCCCACAGCGCGATCGTGCCGACGGAGAGCCCACTGACGAGCAGGACCGCGACGCCCATAGCGATGCCCTTGACGAGGGTGCGCGCCGCGCTCGGTCGTCCGAGCCGGCCGTGGCGGGCGATGACGGGGGTCGTGGCGGTTCGCCGGGGTCGCAGGGGCGCGTCGCTCATGCGGATCCTCTCCGGGCGGAGGGCGTGGGATTCGAACCCACGAGACATCTCTGCCCACCAGTTTTCAAGACTGGCTCCATCGGCCGCTCGGACAGCCCTCCCGATGCGCGCTCCCGCGTGGCGGGCGACGTGCGATCGATGAGGATCCTACCGGTGGCCGGTCGGCCCGCGGTGGTGCGGCCGGGTGGCCGCGCGGGATGCGCCACTCTCGCATGGGCAGGATCAGAGCGAGCTGAACTCTCCCCAGCTGGGGAATCGGTCGTCAGAGGCGGGCGAGGACCGCGGCCGCGCCGTTCTCGGTGATGGGGCCCGTGACCTCGCTGGCGACGGCGATGACCTCGGCCGGCGCCTGACCCATGGCGATGCCCCGGCCGTGCTCGCCGGCCCACACCAGCATCTCGATGTCGTTGCGCCCGTCGCCCATCGCGAAGACGTGCGTGCGGTCGATCCCGTGCAGCTCGCGCACGCGCTCCATGGCGGTGGCCTTGTTCACGCCGTCAGGCGCGATGTCGAGCCATGCGGTCCAGCCGATCGAGTAGCTGACGCGGTGGAGGCCCATGCGCTCGACGACGTCCTGGAAGTCCTCCATGTCGTGGCCGGGCGAGATGACGACGACGCGCGTCGCGGGAACGTGCAGCAGCTCCTCGAACTCGACCTGGCGGCCGTTCGCCTCGAGCGCGCCGTCCGGGAAGTCGCCGCCGGCGTAGAGGTACACGCCGTGCTCGTCCTCGACGGCGTAGCGGCCGCTCGCGAGGTGGGGGTGGATCCGCTGGAGCACGTCGGCGGGGTCGAAGGTCTCGACGAAGCGGCGGCTGTAGCCGGCGGGGGCGTCCGCGTCGCGCTCGAGCACGATGGCGCCGTTCGAGCACACCATGTACCGCGGGTGGATCCCCAGGCGGTCGACGATCGGCAGGGTGTCGGCGACCGAGCGGCCGGTGGAGGGCATGACCAGGTGGCCGATCTCCTCCATCCGCCGCACCTCGCGGATGACCGACTCGTCGAGCGAGCCGTCCTCGCCGAGGAGGGTGCCGTCGATGTCGAGGGCGATGAGGAGGCGGTCGGCGTCGGACACGCGCGGGGTCATCGGGCCGCCTTCGCCGTGGCCGGCTCGAGCACCTCGAGGCCACCGAGGTACGGGCGGAGCGCCTCGGGCACGCGCACCGAGCCGTCCGCGCGCTGGTGGGTCTCGAGGATCGCGACGATCCAGCGCGTGGTCGCGAGCGTGCCGTTGAGCGTGGCGACGGGCGATGTGCGGCCGTCCTCGCCGCGGAAGCGCGTGCCGAGACGGCGGGCCTGGAACGTCGTGCAGTTCGAGGTGGAGGTGAGCTCGCGGTAGGCGCCCTGGGTGGGGATCCACGCCTCGACGTCGTACTTGCGGGCGGCGCTCGACCCGAGGTCGCCGGCCGCCGTGTCGATGACGCGGTAGGCGAGGCCGAGGTCCTGCATCATGCGCTCCTGCATGGCGAGGAGGCGCTCGTGCTCGGCCTCGGCGTCGGCCGGGTCGACGTAGGAGAACATCTCGAGCTTCTGGAACTGGTGCACGCGGATGATGCCGCGGGTGTCCTTGCCGTAGGAGCCCGCCTCCTTGCGGTAGCACGTGGACCAGCCGGCGTAGCGGATGGGCCCCGCGGCGAGGTCGAGGATCTCGTCGGCGTGGTACCCGGCGAGCGCCACCTCGCTCGTGCCCGTGAGGTACAGGTCGTCGTCGTCGAGGTGGTAGACCTCGTCGGCGTGGGCGCCGAGGAAGCCCGTGCCGGCCATGATCTCGGGCTTCACGAGCGTGGGCGTGATGAGCGGCACGAGGCCCGCCTCGAGCGCGCGGGCCAGGCCGAAGTTCATCAGGGCGATCTCGAGCCGGGCGCCGATGCCCTTGAGGAAGTGGAAGCGGGCACCGGAGACCTTGGCGCCGCGGCCCATGTCGATGGCGTCGAGGATCTCGCCGATTTCCAGGTGGTCGCGGGGCTCGAAGTCGAAGGCCGCCTTCTCGCCGACCTCGCGGAGGAGCGCCCAGTCGTCCTCGCCGCCCGCGGGGACGCCGTCGATGACGATGTTCGGGATCCGCCGCATCGCCTCGTCGAGCGCGGCCTCGGCCTGCTGCGCGCGCTCCTGCGCGGCGGTGACGCGGGCCTTCAGCTCCTGCACCTCGGCGATGAGGCGCGGCTTGTCGGCCTTGTCGGCCTTCGCGACGAGCTTGCCGTGCGCGTTCTGCTCCGCGCGGAGGCCCTCGAACTCGGTGATCGCCTGCCTGCGCTCGGAGTCCGCGGCGACCGCCTGGTCGACCACCTCCACGGACGCGCCGCGCAGCTCCTGCGAGGCGATGACGAGGTCGGGATGGTCGCGGAGGGTCTGCGGATCGATCACCCCGTCACTCTAACGAAGCGGGTCGCGGGCGGCCGGGCGTCAAGCCCCCGGACGCCGACGCGCGACCGGGCCAGGGTCGTGGGGGGACGCGCGAGCGTGCCCGCCGGGCATCCGACCCGGCGACCGAGGAGGAGGACCGGACATGGCGACCACGACCGAGGCCGACACGGGGGCTCCCGCGGGCGGCTCGAAGCTCACGCAGGCGATCACCGGCCCGCTGCTGTTCCTCTTCATCCTCGGCGACGTGCTCGGCGCGGGGATCTACGCGCTCATGGGCACGCTCGCGGAGGACGTCGGCGGCGCGCTCTGGGTGCCGCTCGTGGTGGCGCTGCTGCTGGCGCTGCTGACCGCGGGCTCCTACGCCGAGCTCGTCACGAAGTACCCGAAGGCGGGCGGCGCCGCGATCTTCGCGGAGCGCGCGTTCAAGCTGCCGGTCGTGTCGTTCCTCGTGGGCTTCTCGATGCTCGCGGCCGGGGTCGTGAGCGCCGCCGGCCTGTCGCTGGCCTTCGCGGGCGAGTACCTCTCGACGCTGCTCGCGCCCGTGATGGACGTGCCCCGGATCCCCGCCGCCATCGTCTTCCTGCTGCTCGTGGCGGCGCTCAACGCCCGCGGGATCACCGAGAGCATGCGCGGCAACGTCGTGATGACCGTGATCGAGCTGAGCGGCCTCGTCATCGTGATCGTCGTGGTGGCCGTGATGCTCGGCGGCGGGGGCGGCGACGTGTCGCGCGTGACGGAGTTCCCCGAGGGCTCGAACGCCGCGCTCGCCACGCTCTCGGCGGCGATCGTCGCGTACTACTCGTTCGTCGGGTTCGAGACGAGCGCCAACGTGGCCGAGGAGGTGCGGGATCCGAGCCGCGTCTACCCGAAGGCGCTGTTCGGCGCGCTCGCGACCGCGGGTGTCGTCTACGTGCTCGTCGCGCTGGCGAGCTCCGCCGCGCTCCCGGCCGAGGAGCTCGCCGAGTCGACCGGGCCGCTGCTCGCGGTCGTGCAGGCGACCGGCGCCGGCATCCCGCCGTGGGTGTTCAGCCTCATCGCCCTCGTGGCGGTGGCGAACGGCGCGCTGCTGACCATGATCATGGCGAGCCGCGTTACCTTCGGCATGAGCGAGCAGGGCCTCCTGCCCGGCGTGCTCGGCCGCGTGCTGCCGAGGCGGCGGACGCCGTGGGTCGCGATCGTCGTCACCACGCTGGTCGCCATCGGCCTCACCGCGGTCGGCGACGTGGGCACGCTCGCCGAGACCGTCGTGCTCCTTCTGCTCTTCGTCTTCATCAGCACCAACGTCGCGGTGCTGGTGCTGCGGAAGGACCGCGTGGATCACGCGCACTTCCGCGTCTGGACCGCGATCCCCGTGCTCGGGACGCTCTCCTGCGTCCTGCTGCTCACGCAGCAGAGCGGCCAGGTGTGGCTGTTCGGCGCGATCCTCGTGGCCGTCGGCATCGTGCTGTACCTGCTCAGCCGCGTGACGGGCGCGCGCTCCCGGCCGGTCGACCGCGGCTAGGTGCCCGCGTCCGCGCCCGCGCCGGGCTCGGCGGAGAGGATCCCGCGCAGCCAGTCGCGCGCCTCGAGGAAGACGTCGTCCTCGTACCGGGCGCGGTAGGTGCTCGGCGTCCCGTCGGCCCGCGGGTAGGAGCCGAGGAAGGTGACGCGCGGGCTGAAGCGGCGGATCCCGAGCAGCGCGTCGGCCACGCGCTCGTCGTGCACGTGCCCCTCCGCGTCGATGACGAACCGGTAGCGGCCGAGCTCGTCGCCGATGGGCCGCGACTGGATGAGCGCGAGGTTCACCCCGCGGGTCGCGAACTGCTCGAGGAGGTCGAGCAGGGATCCGGCGCGGTCGTCCGGCAGCTCGATGATGAGGCTCGTCTTGTCGGCACCCGTGCGCGCGGGGAGCGCGGTGGCGCGGCCGACGAGCACGAAGCGCGTGACGGCGTTCAGGTTGTCGCCGATGCCGCGGGCCACGGCCTCGAGCGGCTGGCTCTCCGTGATCTGCGGCGGCGCGATGGCGGCGTCGGCGATGCCGCACTCCAGCAGCGACAGGGCCGCGGCCACGTTCGACGTCGCGGGCACGTGCCCGTGCGTGCGCAGCTCGCGCTCGAGGAAGCGGCGGCACTGCCCGTAGGCGACCGGATGCGCGGCGACCGTCCGCACGTCGGCGAGCGCCGTGCCCGGCCGCACCACGAGGTCGAAGGACACGGGCACGAGGTGCTCGCTGAGGATCCGGAGGCCCGGGATGTTCGCGAGCGCGTCCTGCGTGGCGGTCACCCCGCCCTCGACCGAGTTCTCGATGGCGATCATGGCGGCGACCGAGGTGCCGGCGACGACGTCGGCGAGCGCCTCCGACGCGTTGTTGACCGCGCGCCACGTGCGGCCGCGCGCCGCGTCCACCTGCTTGAGCGCCGCCTCCGTGAAGGTGCCGGCCGGGCCGAGGTAGCTGTACGTCTCGTCGGGTCGGGGGGTCTCGGGCATGCCTGCACCCTAGATGGGAATCGGCGGGGGCCGGTGCCAGGATGGATCCATGCATGACCGCGCAGGCACCGCCGCCCTCCCGTCCGACCTCATCGACCTCGACGAGCTGATCCGGGCGTACCACGACCTCCACCCCGACATGGAGGATCCGGAGCAGAAGGTGGCGTTCGGCACGAGCGGCCACCGCGGCAGCTCGCTGAAGACCGCGTTCAACGAGGACCACATCCTCGCCATCACGCAGGCGATCGTGGAGTACCGGGCCGAGCAGGGCATCACCGGCCCGCTGTTCATCGGCCGCGACACCCACGGGCTCTCCCGGCCCGCCGAGGACACCGCGCTCGAGGTGCTCGTCGCCAACGGCGTGCGCGTGCTCGCCGACTCGCGCGACTCCTGGTGCCCGACGCCCGCCCTCTCGCACGCGATCCTCCGCTGGAACCGCGACGACGCCCACGGGGAAGACGACGTGGCGGACGGCATCGTCGTGACCCCCAGCCACAACCCGCCCGCCGACGGCGGCTTCAAGTACAACCCGCCGCACGGCGGGCCCGCCGACTCCGACGCCACCGGCTGGATCGCGGCCCGGGCGAACGCGATCATCGCGGGCGGCCTCGTCGACGTGAAGCGCGTCCCGCTCGACGAGGCGCGCGCGAGCGTCGAGGGCTACGACTTCCTCGGCCACTACGTGGACGACCTCGGCTCCATCATCGACATGGAGGCGATCAAGAAGGCGGGCGTGCGCATCGGCGCGGACCCGCTCGGCGGCGCCTCGGTCGAGTACTGGGCCGCGATCGGCGAGCGCTACGGCCTCGACCTCGAGGTCGTGAACCCCGAGGTGGATCCGGCGTGGTCGTTCATGACGCTCGACTGGGACGGCAGGATCCGCATGGACCCGTCCTCCGCATCCGCGATGGCGAGCGTGCTCGCGCGCAAGGACGACTTCGACATCCTCACCGGCAACGACGCCGACGCCGACCGCCACGGCATCGTCACGCCCGACGCCGGCCTGATGAACCCGAACCACTACCTCGCGGTCGCGATCGACTACCTCTACGCGCACCGCCCGCACTGGCGCGAGGACGCCGCGATCGGCAAGACGCTCGTCTCCTCCAGCGTGATCAACCGGGTCGCCGAGTCGCTCGGCCGCCGCCTCTGGGAGGTGCCGGTGGGCTTCAAGTGGTTCGTGCCCGGCCTCATCGACGGATCCGTGGGCTTCGGCGGCGAGGAGTCCGCCGGCGCGAGCTTCCTCCGCATGGACGGCACGGTCTGGACCACGGACAAGGACGGGATCCTCCTGGCCCTCCTCGCGTCGGAGATCGTCGCGGTCACGGGCAAGACGCCGAGCGCGCTCTACCGCGAGCTCACCGAGCGCTTCGGCGACCCGGTGTACGAGCGCGTCGACGCGGCGGCGACCAAGGCGCAGAAGGCCACGCTCGGCAAGCTCGACGGTGACGCCATCGCGGCCACCGAGGTCGCGGGCGACCCGATCACCGCCAAGCTGAGCACGGCGCCCGGCAACGGCGCCGCGGTCGGCGGCGTCAAGGTCGTCACGGAGAACGCGTGGTTCGCCGCGCGCCCGAGCGGCACGGAGGACGTGTACAAGATCTACGCCGAGTCCTTCGTGGGCCTCGACCACCTGCACGCGCTGCAGGCGGAGGCCAAGCGGATCGTCGACGCGGCGCTCGACGCGTAACGGGAGGTCGCGGATCCGCCCTCGGCCTGGGCGCGTTCGCATCCACGGTGCCTACGCTGGGGACATGCGCCATTCCGGGGATGTGGACGCGTTCGTGTGGGACGAGCCGTCGATGCATCCCGCCGACGGTCCCGCGGGCGCCGCGCCGGTCCTCGACAGGGACGTCCGTCTCCCCGACGGCCACGCCCGGCGCCGGATCGTCGCGCTCGGGTCGCTCCTCGCGGTGGTCGTCGCCGGCATGGTCGTCACGCACAGCGACGGCCGCGGCATCTGGCCCGACGTCTTCTACGCCGCGGCGATCCACCTCGCGCTCATCGCGGTGATGCCGCGGGTCGACCCGGTCGTGCACGGTGCCGCCGTGCTGGTGTGGTGCTCGGGGATCGAGCTGCTGCAGATCACCGGGTGGCCCGCCATGTGGGCGGTGCACGTGCCGTTGTGCCGCCTGCTGATCGGCACCGGCTTCGACCCGGTGGACCTCGCCGCATACGCGGCCGGCGTCCTGCTCGTGCTCCTCGTCGACCGGCTGCTCCGCGCCGGACGCGGCGTCGGCGACGTGGGCTAGGCCCGGGCTAGGCGACGCTCCAGAAGTGGACCTCGGCGCCGGGGTGCTCGGTCGTGATGGTCTCGTCGAGGTCGCGGTAGTCGTTGTCGAGGTTGTGGCCGACCATCTTCACGACGTTGCCGCCGTCCTTCGGCTCGATGGCCGAGACGATCTGCGTGTGGTCGGGCGAGGAGTTGCGGTTCCAGTCGAAGATGACGATGTCGCCCAGCTTCAGCTGGTCCCGGTCGGCGAGCTCGAGGCGCTTCACGCCGAGCGTGGACGCGTTCGCTGCGAGCCACTTGTCGAACGTCGGCACGTGGATCCACGCGTAGGTCCAGTCGGATCCGCCGCCGCGGTTGTGCCACTCGTTCGTCATCTGCCAGCCGCGCTGGATGAGGGACTGGCTCACGAAGTTGACGCAGTCGCCGCCGGAGGAGTTGAAGTTCCCGTACTCCGTGAGGTTGTAGGCGTCCCAGTGGGCGAGCGCGTACTGGAGCTGCTTGTCGACCGGCGTCTGCGCGGCGTAGGCGGCTGTCGCGGCGGTGAGCGGGGTGTCGCCGGCCATGACCTGGATGTCGGCGAAGCGGTCCTCGTAGTCGGCCGAGCGGGGCGCCACGACCGTGACGGATCCGTCGCCGGCCACCTGCAGGTCGGTGCCCGCGGTGCCCGCGAACATGACGGCCGTCGCGCCGGAGAGGCCGGCGCCGGTGAGCGTCACGGTCTGGCCGCCCGACACGGAGAGCGAGGCCGGCTCGACGGAGGAGACGGCGGGCGAGGACCCGGACGCGGCGGGCTGGCCGTCGGCTCCGGCGCCGAGGGTCGCGCGCGGCACGGGCTCCTGGCGGGTGCAGGCGGCGAGGACCGCGGTCACGGGGACCGCGAGCACGGCGGCGAGGATGCTGCGGCGGCGGATGTCGGCGGTCACGTGGTGCTCCGGGGGGTAGGGGTCGACCCGGGTCCCGGGCTGGTCCAGGGTAACCCGGCCCCCTGCGGATCGACTCCGCACGACACCGCGCATAGTGTGGCGGGATGAGCGTCGACGTGACCCACGACCCCGACGGCTCGCGCTACACGCTGTGGCTCGACGGCGAGCGCGCGGGCTTCGCGGACTACCTGATCCAGGGCGACCGCATCGTCTTCACCCACACGGAGGTCGACCCCGCGAAGCGGCGCGGCGGCCTCGGCGGCGAGCTGGTGCGGGCGGCTCTCGACGACGTGCGCGGCGGAGCCCGCACGGTCGTGGCCGCGTGCCCGTTCGTGGCGGAGTGGATCGACGAGCACCCCGACTACCGGGAGCTGCTCGAGCGGGGCTGAGCGGGTGCGCTCGCGAGGCGCACGCATGCGCCTCGCGAGTCCGCTCCCCTCGACGGGTCTCCCCGTCACCCGCGGTCGCGAGCGGAGCCTCCTGAAGAGGTTCGATCGGACCGCAGTCGCCGCTCGGCCCCGCGGGGCCGGAAGGACGACGTGGTGACTCTAAGCGCGCGGATCTGAGCGGAAGGGGGCGCCGTCGCCCCGCGGACAGCCCCGACACGCAGCGGACATCGCTGCTTCGTCAGGCGGACAGTCCCCCGATCAGGGGACGCGCGTGAGCCACTCCGGAGTCGAGAACTTGTCCTCCACGAGCTGGCGCGTCTTCGCCCACTCCTCCGGCGTGACCCGCCCCGGCTTGCCGCCGTAGAGGCCCGTGAAGGTGGCCTTCATCCGGTCGATGATGTCGGCGCGGCTCATGCCCGTCTGGCTGCGGAGCGGGTCCACGCGCTTGGCGGCGCTCGTGATGCCCTTGTCGCTGATCTTCTCGCGGCCGATGCGGAGCACCTGCACCATCTTCTCGCCGTCCATGTCGTAGCTCATGGTGACGTGGTGCAGAACGGCGCCGGCGCCGAGCCGCTTCTGCGCCGCGCCGCCGATCTTGCCGCTGGGGCTCGTGATGTCGTTGAGCGGCTGGTACGACGCGTCGATGCCGAGCGAGCGGAGCGCGGTGATGACCCACTCGTCGAGGTAGGCGTAGGAGTCCGCGAAGGTCATGCCCTGGACGAGGTCGACGGGCGCGTAGATCGAGTACGTGATGACCGCGCCGGCCTCCATGTACATGGCGCCGCCGCCCGAGACGCGGCGCACGACGTCGAAGCCGTGGGCCGCGGCCTGCTCGGCGTCGACCTCGTTGCGGAGCGACTGGAAGCTGCCGATGACGACCGCGGGCTGCTCCCATTCCCAGATGCGGAGCGTGGGGTTCCTGCGACCCGCGCCGACCTCCTCGGCGAGCACCTGGTCGAGCGCCATCTGCTCGACGGGCCGGTAGGCGCGGTCGTGGATGACCTCCCACTCGTAGTCGCCCCAGTTCGTGGCGCGGGCGAGCGAGCGGCGGATCGCGACGGCGACGGCCTCGGGCGAGAAGCCGAGGAGCACGGCCTGCGCGGGGAGCGCCCGGCGGATGGCCGCCGCGATCGCGTTGGCGTCGCTGTCCTCGGGGAGGCCGTTCACGGCCCGGTCGATGGCCTCGAGTGCGTCGTCTGGCTCGAGGAAGAAGTCGCCCGCCAGGCGGAAGCCGGAGATGCGCCCGTCGGTCACGTCCAGGTCGACCACGACGAGCTTGCCGCCGGGGACCTTGTACTCACCATGCATTGGACCAGCCTAGGTGTAGTTCCTCGGGAGGTTGTGAACGCGTGAGCGGATAGCGAAGACCTCCGGGACGATGTGGGTTACCACACTCATCAACGTCCACGGAGGTCTTCGTGACTCACGCTAACGCCCCGTTCACTCCTGCGGGCAGGGTTCGGCTTGCCCGGTTGATCATCGAGGACGGGTGGCCGGTCCGGCGTGCGGCGGAGAGGTTCCAGTGCTCGCCGGCGACGGCGTCGAGATGGGCTCGCCGGTATCGGGC
>NZ_JAAVCB010000125.1:0-20315 GCF_014802555.1 Clavibacter sp.
ATTACCGTGGGACATCGAGGCCTCCTGGCGATGGTTGAACTGAACAGCTCCATCAAGCCAGGAGGCCTCTTCACACGCCCCGAAGTGTCACCAACGTCATGGCCGAGTACATCTAGCGCCGGCGGCGAGCGGCGGCGCGTCGCAACCCTCGAGGAGCGGCTGAGGGTTTACCCTCCGCAGCTTGACGCGGGCGAGTTACACCGGTGTAATTATGACAATGAGCTGGGGCCGGCCGGGCGCCTCGGCCGCGTGGGGAGATCGTGACATGGCACTACCTGAGTACCACGCCGGAGTCCCCGACGACTGGTTCGTCGACCCCGTCCGACTCGGGGTCCCGGGCGTCCGCAGCGTCGACGACGGCAACCCGCTCGCGTGGCAGGCCGACTCGCTCTGCGCGCAGACCGACCCCGAGGCCTTCTTCCCCGAGAAGGGCGGCTCCACCCGCGACGCGAAGAAGATCTGCGGATCGTGCGAGGTGCGCAGCGAGTGCCTCGAGTACGCGCTCGAGAACGACGAGCGCTTCGGCATCTGGGGCGGCCTCTCCGAGCGCGAGCGCCGCAAGCTCCGCAAGCGCGCGGTCTGACCCGGCCGCCCGCGTCCCGGCGGCACCCGCCTTCCGGCGCGCCGCCCCGCTGCGGCGGATCCCCATCACGCACCACGTAGGGTCTCCCCTGTCATGCAGCCACGAGTAACCGCGATCCTCGTCGCCCACGAGGGCGCGCAGTTCCTCGACCGGACCATCCAGGGCCTCGCCGCGCAGACGCGCCGGCCCGACCGGGTGGTCGCGGTCGACTTCGGCTCCCGCGACGGATCCGCCGCCCTGCTCGCGGCGTCCGATCCCACCCGCATGGTGCAGGCCCCGGCGCGCATGACCTTGGGGCAGGCCGTCGACCAGGCCGTCCGCGTGATCCCCGCGCCCGACGGCGACCACGAGTTCCTCTGGCTGCTCTCGGCCGACAACGCGCCGGCGCCCGACGCGCTCGAGCGACTGCTCGCCGCGATCGAGGCGTCGCCCAGCGTCGCCGTCGCCGGCCCGAAGCTGATGGAGTGGGACCACCCCGGCTACATCCACGAGCTCGGCAGCACGCTGACGACCCTCGGTGCGGCCGTGCCCGTCGTCGACGTCGAGCTCGACCAGGCCCAGTACGACGACATGAGCGACGTCCTCGGCGTCGCCGCGGGCGGGATGCTCGTGCGCCACCGCCTCTGGGACGAGCTCGGCGGGTTCGACGACGCGCTTCCGGTCATCGACGACGCGCTCGACCTCTGCGTCCGCGCACGACTCGCGGGCCACCGCGTCGTGGTCGTGCCCGCCGCGCGCGTCGCCTCGGCCGGCGACGCCGCCCCCGGTACCGCCTTCCTCGGGAAGCGCACGCCGCGACGTCGTCGCCGACGCCTCCGCCGCCAGGCCCAGCTCCACCGCCGCCTCTCGTACGCGCCGCCGGCCGCCGTCCCGTTCCACTGGCTCTCGCTGGTGCCGCTCGCCATCCTGCGCGCCCTCCTGCAGCTGCTCCGCAAGCGGCCGACCGCGGCGCCCGGCGAGATCGGCGCGGCGGTCCGCGTCGCCGTCGCGCCCGGCCGGATCCGCGCCAGCCGCCGCCGGCTCGCCGCCGCGAGGACCGCTCCGTGGTCGAGCATCGCCTCCCTGCGCCAGCCGCTCGCGGTCGGCCGCCGACGGCGGTCGCTGGCGCGCGAGCAGTACCGCGTCGAGCACATGGGCGTGTCCGACGGCGTCGAGTTCCTGGCGACGGGCGGCGGGTGGACCGTGCTCGCGGCGCTCGTCCTCTCCGCCGTCATGTGGCTGCCGCGGCTGACCGGCACCGCGCTCGTCGGCGGGCAGCTCCTCCCGCTCGGCCCGAGCGCGGGCGCTCTGTGGGCGCAGGTCGGCATCGGCGTCCGCGGATCCGGCGCCGGACCCGTCGCGCCGTCCGACCCGTTCGCCTACGTCCTCGCCGTGCTCGGCAGCGTCACCGCGTGGGAGCCGTCGCTCGCGGTCCTCGGGCTGTTCGTGGCCGCGCTGCCCCTCGCCGCCCTGGCCGCCTGGCTGTGCGCGGCGCAGCTCACCCGGAACGCCTGGCTGCGCGCGCTGGCCGCCCTCGTCTGGACCCTCGCGCCCACCCTCCTCATCGCGCTCGGCGACGGCCGCCTGCCGGCCGTGCTCGCGCACCTGCTCCTCCCGTGGCTCGCGCTCGCGGTGCTGCGCGCGCCGCGCTCGTGGTCGGCGTCCGCCGTGGCCGGGATCCTGATGGCCGCGGTCGGCGCGTCGGCGCCCTCCCTGGTGCCGGCGGTCCTCGTCCTGTGGCTGGTCGCGACCGTCCGTGCCGGACGCCGCGCCGGCCGGCTCGTGACCATCCCCGTGCCGCTCCTCGCCCTCGTCGCGCCGCTCGTCGCATACCGCGTGATGCAGGGCCAGCCGCTCGCCCTCGCCGCGGACCCGGCCGTGCCCGCCAGCTTCACGCCCGCCGACGTGCCGGGCCTCGCGCTGGGCTTCCCGACCGCGGGCCTCGGCGGCTGGTCCGCGTTCGTCGACGGCCTGGGTACCGGCCTGCCCGCTGCCGTGCCGCTCATCGTTGTCGCGGTCCTGGTCGCGCCGCTCGTGCTCGGCGCCGTCGCGGCGCTCTTCCTCCGCGGATCGCACCGGGCTGCCCTCGCCCTCGGCGTGACGGTGCTCGGCTTCGCGACCGCGGTGCTCGCCGCGCGCACGGTGGTGCAGTCGGCCGGATCCGAGGTCGTCGCGGTCTGGCCGGGATCCGGCCTCAGCCTCCTCTGGCTCGGCCTCGCCGGGGCGCTCGTGCTGGGCTTCGCGACGCTCGGCCGCCGCTCCGTCGTGCCCGGGCTCGTCGCCGCGGTGACCCTCGTGGTGCTCGCGCTCCCGATCGTCTCCGCCGCGGTCGCCGGATCCACCGCGGTGCGCGCCACCACGGACACCTCGCTGCCGGGCCTCGTGGTCGCGGAGGCCGCCACAGATCCCGACGTCGGCACCCTCGTGCTCCGCGCCGCCGACGACGGCTCGCTCTCCGCCGACGTGGAGCGCGGCGCGGGTCGCACGCTCGAGCAGGTCGCCACGGTCGACTCGACCATCGGGCCGCTCTCCGACACGCAGACCCGCGTCGCCGAGCTCGCGGGCAACATCTCCTCCCGCTCCGGGCTCGACGCCACCGACGACCTCCGGGCGCTCGGGGTCAGCTACGTGCTCCTCCAGACGCCCGCGGGCGACGCGGAGGCCGCCGTGAACGACCGCGCGCGCTCGGCCCTCGACGACGATCCCGTCTTCACGGCCGTCGGGCAGACCGAGGCCGGGCTCCTCTGGCGGTTCGTGGGTAGCGACGACCTCGTCGCGCAGGTCGCGGGGCCCGGCAACCTCGACGACCCGGGGCGCGCCGCCGTGCTCGCGGCGCAGGCGCTCGTGTTCGCGCTCACCCTGCTCCTCGCGATCCCCACGGGCGGGCTCGCGGCGCGCAGCCGCCCGCTGCCGGCCTACCGCGAGCCCGTCGTCGGCTCCGACGCGCGTCCCGCGGACGCCGAGGAGCCGCGGCCCGCGCACGACGACCGCGGCACCCCCGCGTACATCGACGAGCCGACGGGGCAGGCCGTGGAGGCCGCCCCCTTCGGCGACATCCCGCAGGCGGGGGAGCGCCCCGCCGGAGACGACGGGGAGGGCGACGGGGACGGAGGCGACGTCGCGCCCGCGCCCGCCGCCGACCAGGACGACGACCGCTCGCGCGGCGCCGACGACGACCGCAGGAGGACAGATGGCCAGGCGTGACGCCGTGCGCATCGCGACGCGCGTGACCACCGGGATCGCCGGCGTCGCCGTGCTCGGCCTCGTCGTGACCGGCGCGCTCCTGCTCCCGCCCGCCCCGAGCGACGCGAGCGCCCCCTCGGTGCTCGTGACCCCCGTCGCGACCGACCAGCAGCGCGTCTGCCCCGGCGGGCTCCTCCGCCCGCCCGCGGCGGACGCCGCGTCGTCGACCACCGCGATCGCCGTGGGGAGCGCCGTCGTGACGAGCGGATCCGCGACGACCGGGACGACCGGCTCCGCCCCCGCCGTCCGCACCTCGAGCATCCAGGCCCCCGAGGTGCAGGGCGCGGCGTCGAGCGCGCCCTCCGTCCTCGCCGTCGCGGGTGCCGTCGACGACGCGCCGACCGACCTCGCGGGCGCGGCGTCCGAGGTCGCGACGGAGGCCGACCTCGCGGGGCTCGCCGCCGCGTCGTGCTCCGAGGCCACCGCCGACGCGTGGCTCGTGGGCGGTGCCACGACCACCGGCCGCACCACGTTCGTCGTGCTGGACAACCCGTCCGGCGTCTCCTCCACCGTCGACCTCGCGATCACGGGCGAGGACGGGGCCGTCAGCGCTCCCGGGGCCAGCGGGATCTCCGTCCCGGCCGGCGGCCGGCGCGTGCTCAGCCTCGCGGGCCTCGCCCCCGACCTCGCCTCCCCGGTAGTGCACGTCGAGAGCCGCGGCGGCCAGGTCGTCGCCCGGCTCGAGCAGAGCACGGTGCGCGGGCTCCTCGCGGGCGGCGTCGACTGGATCGGCCCGTCCGCGGCCCCGTCCACCGCCCTCACCATGACCGGTCTCCGCATCGACTCGCAGGCGGCGCCCGTCGCGCCCGTCGAGGGCGGGGACGCACCCCCCGCCGCCGAGGGAGGGGCCACCCCCGGAGCCGGCTCGGACGGCGGCGCCGACCCCGACCTCGTGACGGCCGTGCGCATCGCGGTCCCCGGATCCGACGACGCCGACGTCAGCGTGAGCGTCGCCCCCGAGGAGGGCACCGACGGCACGGGCACGACCTTCACCATCCAGGCCGATGCGGGCCGCACGATCGACGTGCCGGTGTCGGACCTCTCCGACGGCCGCTACTCCGTCACCGTGCAGAGCTCGGTGCCGGTGACGGCGGCCGTGCGCAGCGTGTCCGGCGCGGCGGAGGGCGGCGCGACCGACTTCGCCTGGCTGCCGTCCGCCGAGGCGCTAACGCGCGACGCGCTCGTGTCGGTGCCGGCCGGCCCGGCGCCGCTCCTGCACCTCCGGAACGCCGGGGACCAGGCGGCCGCCGTCACGGCGCGGCCGACCGACGGCTCCGCATCGGTGTCGCTCGACGTGCCCGCGGGATCCGAGGTCTCGGCCGCCGTCGAGGCCGGGCGCACCTACCTGCTCGAGGGCGCCGCCGGCCTCACCGCGACCGTGACCCTCGCCGAGCCGGGACGATCCGCGGCGCTGCCCGTCGTGCCGGTGCTGCCGGCGGCGGATCCGCTGCGCGTCCACCCCTGACGACGGGCGACCCGGGCAGCACGGGCGACGCGCCTCGCGTGCGTGCCGCGCCGCGCGTACGTGCCGCCGCGTGCGTCGCGCCGGATGCCTGACGGGTGTTCGGGATCCGGCGTCAGTGCGGGTCGTACCTGTCTGGGGCGAGGTCCCACGGGTCCTTGCCGAGCAGCTCGGCGACCGCGCGGTACACGCAGCCCTCCACGAGCGCCCGCTGGTGGTACTCGTCGTCCTCGTGCAGGTGCGCGAGGCGCTCGATGGGGAGCCGGTAGAAGATGACCCGGCGCTCGTCGGCGAGGACGCTCCAGCGGTCGATGCCGTCGCGCTCGCTGTTGTCTGCCGGCAGCGCGGCGACCTCGAACGAGACGCGCTCGAGCTCGTCGGGCCAGAGGCCGCGGAGGTACTCGGCGGCGGACGCGATGGTCTGGTCGAAGACGTCGGCGCGCGTGCGCAGCACCGGCAGCTCCGGGCCGGTGACGGGGGAGCGGAGGCCTCGGCCGTGCCGATCCCGCCAGGAGCCCCGGATGGAGACGTGGCCTCCCCGGCGGCGCGATCGTGGCATGGCCCCATCGTACGGCTCCAGGGTCGGCGGTAGTGTGGGCCCGACATGACGAACAGGCCCTGCTCCCGCGTCGGCTGCACCGGCGTCGCCACGACCACCCTCACCTACGTCTACGCGGACTCCATGGCCGTCCTCGGTCCCCTCAGCCACGACTCCGAGCCGCACAGCTACGACCTCTGCGACCGCCACGCGGCCCGCCTCTCGGCCCCGCAGGGGTGGCAGATCGTCCGGCACGGGGTGCTCGGTGAGGTAGGTTTCGGGGCATGACGACGACTGCCGCCGAGACGCTGACCGCCATAGTGAAGACCTACGACGTGCGAGGTCTCGTCGGGAGCCAGCTCACCGAGGAGCTGGTCACCGCCCTCGGCGCCGGCTTCGTCGACGAGCTCGGCGCCGCCGGGAGCGAGGTCGTCGTGGGCCACGACATGCGCGACTCCTCGCCGGCGTTCGCCCAGGCGTTCGCCCGGGGCGCCACGGCCCGCGGCGGGAACGTCCTCCTCATCGGCCTGTGCTCCACGGACGAGACCTACTTCGCGTCGGGATCCCTCGACGCCCCCGCGGTCATGTTCACCGCCAGCCACAACCCGGCCACCTACAACGGCCTCAAGTTCTCCCGCGCGGGTGCCCAGGGCATCAGCCTCGACACGGGACTCGCCGCCATCCGCGACCGCGCCATCGGCTTCCTCTCCGACGGCATCGCGCCCGTCGAGCCCGCGGGCGAGGTGCGCGAGCGCGACGTGCTCGCCGACTACGCGGGCTACCTGCGCCAGCTGGTCGACCTCTCCGGCATCCGGCCGCTGCGCGTCGTGGTCGACGCGGGCAACGGCATGGGCGGCATGACCGTCCCCGCGGTCCTCGGCACCGCGGCGGGCCTGCCCGAGCTGCCCATCGAGATCATCCCGCTGTACTTCGAGCTCGACGGCACCTTCCCGAACCACGAGGCGAACCCGCTCGAGCCGGCCAACCTGGTCGACCTGCAGAAGGCCGTCGTCGAGCACGGCGCCGACCTCGGGCTCGCGTTCGACGGCGACGCGGACCGCTGCTTCGTGGTGGACGAGAAGGGCCGGGCCGTCACGCCCAGCGCCGTCGCCGCCATCGTCGCGCTCCGCGAGATCTCGCGTGTGAAGGCGCAGTCGCCCGGCGACGACGTCACGGTGCTGCACAACCTCATCACCTCGCGCATCGTGCCCGAGACGATCGAGGCCGCGGGCGCCACGGCGGTCCGCACGCGCGTCGGCCACTCCCTCATCAAGGACCAGATGGCCGCGACCGGCGCCGTCTTCGGCGGCGAGCACTCCGCGCACTACTACTTCCGCGACTTCTGGGGCGCCGACAACGGCATGCTCGCCGCGATGCACCTGCTCGCCGAGTTCGGCCAGACCGACGGCCTCATGTCCGACCTCTCGGCGCGGTACACCCCGTACGCGCTCTCGGGCGAGATCAACAGCACGGTCGATGACGTGCCCGCCGCCTACGAGCGCATCGTCGAGGCGTTCCGAGGCCGCGGCGAGTTCGACGAGCTCGACGGCCTCACGGTCGACGGCCCGGTCGGCGACGACGGCGCGTTCTGGTGGTTCAGCGTCCGCCCCTCGAACACCGAGCCGCTGCTGCGCCTGAACGTCGAGGCGTCCACCGAGGAGAAGATGGCCGCCCTCCGCGACGAGCTCCTGGGGCTGATCCGCGGGGCCTGATCCCGTCATCCGCACCAGCCGACGCCGCGTCCCTCCCCGAGGGGCGCGGCGTCGTCGCGTGCATGGTGCGCGCGCATACCCCCAGGGGGTTCCCTTCGATACCCCTCGGGGGTACCATGGACGGGAACAGGAGGTGGCCGCGATGGTCGGGTACAGCGAGGGCAAGGACGACATCCTCAAGCGGCTGCGGCGCGCGGAGGGGCAGGTGCGCGGGATCGAGCGCATGGTCGAGTCCGACACGTACTGCATCGACGTGCTCACGCAGGTCTCGGCCGTCACGCGCGCCATGGAGACCGTCGCCCTGAAGCTGCTCGACGACCACCTCGCCCACTGCCTCGCGGAGGCGGCCCGCGAGGGCGGCCAGGTCGCGGACGACAAGGTGCGCGAGGCCTCCGCGGCCATCGCGCGGCTCGTCCGGTCCTGATCCGCCGGCGCCCCATCGACATCGCGCGACCCGAAGGAGACCCCATGACCACCACGACCTTCCCCGTCACCGGGATGACCTGCGCCCACTGCGTCGCGAGCGTCACCGAGGAGGTCGGCGAGCTGCCGGGCGTCGCGTCCGTGGCCGTCGACCTCGTCGTCGGCGGCGCGTCCACCGTCACCGTCGAGAGCGACGCGCCCCTCGACCCCGCCGCCCTGCGCGCCGCGGTCGACGAGGCCGGGTACGTCGCGGGGCTCTGACATGGCCGACCCCGCATCCGGATCCGCGGCCGAGGAGGGCGCCTCTGGCGCCGACGGCGCCCCGGCCGAGGAGGGCGCCGTGCTCACGCGCGTCGACCTCGACGTGCAGGGCATGACGTGCGCGTCGTGCGCGATGCGCATCGAGCGGAAGCTCGGCCGGATGCCCGGGGTCGAGGCCGCGGTCAACTACGCCACGCACCGCGCGCGCGTGCAGCTGCCCGCGGGCACGAGCGTCGCGGACGCGATCCGCACCATCGAGCGGACGGGGTACCGCGCCTCCGAGCGCGCCGGGTGGGGGAGCGGGGCGGCGGACGGCATGCCCGGATCCGCTGCGGTCCCATCCGCACCGGCATCCGCACCCGCATCCGACGAGCGCGCTCCCGTCGCGGTCGCGGCGCCCCGCGTCCGTCCGGACGCACCCGACGCCGCCGCATCGGATCCCGCTCCCCCGCCCGCGCCGACGGATGCGCCCACCCGCGACGCCGTCGCCGCCCGCCGCCCCGACGCCGACGAGCTCGCGCTGCGGCAGCGGCTCGTCGTGTCCGCGGCGCTCACCGTCCCCGTGTTCCTGATGGCGATGATCCCCGCGCTCCAGTTCGACGACTGGCAGTGGCTGTCGCTGACCCTCGCCGCGCCCGTCGCGGTGTGGGGCGCGTGGCCGTTCCACCGGTCCGCGGCGGTCAGCGCGCGGCACGGCGGCGTCGGCATGGACACGCTCGTGAGCATCGGCGTCGCGGCCGCGTTCCTCTGGTCGCTGTACGCGCTCTTCCTCGGCGACGCGGGCGAGCCCGGCATGCGCATGACCATGAGCCTCGTCTCCGAGCCCGGCGGCGGATCCGGCGACGTCTACCTCGAGGTCGCCGCGGCCGTCACCGTGTTCCTCCTCGGCGGACGCTACCTGGAGGCGCGGGCCGCCCGCGCGTCCGGGGCAGCCCTCGCCGCGCTCCTCGACCTCGCCGCCAAGGACGTGGCCGTCGTGCGCGACGGCGTCGAGACGCGGATCCCCATCCGCGAGCTCCGCGTCGGCGCGGAGTTCGTCGTGCGGCCGGGCGAGCGCATCGCGACCGACGGCGTGGTCGTCGACGGATCCAGCGCGGTCGACCGCTCGCTCCTCACCGGCGAGTCCCTGCCGGTGGAGGTCGGACCCGGCGACGACGTCACGGGCGCGACCCTCAACGCCGGCGGCCGCCTCCTCGTGCGTGCCACGCGCGTGGGGGAGGAGACCCGGCTCGCCCGCATGGCCGCCCTCGTGGAGGAGGCGCAGACCGGCAAGGCCCGGATCCAGCGCCTCGCCGACCGCGTCTCGGCTGTATTCGTACCCGTCGTGCTGGTGCTCGCGGCCGGCACGCTCGTCGGCTGGCTGCTGCTCGGGTTCCCGCCCGAGGCCGCGTTCACCGCGGCTGTCGCGACGCTGATCATCGCGTGCCCGTGCGCCCTCGGGCTCGCGACGCCGACCGCGCTCCTCGTGGGCACGGGACGAGGCGCGCAGCTCGGCATCCTCATCACCGGCCCCGAGGTGCTCGAGTCGACGCGGCGCATCGACACCGTGCTGCTCGACAAGACGGGCACCGTCACCACCGGTGTCATGTCGCTGGTCCGCGCCGTGCCCGCGGCGGGCGTCGACGCCGACGAGCTGGTGCGCCTCGCGGCAGCCCTGGAGCAGCGCTCGGAGCACCCGGTCGCGCGGGCCGTCGTCGAGACGGCGGGCACGGGATCCGTCCCCGCCGTCGAGGGCTTCGTCGCCACCCCGGGCCTCGGCGTGCACGGCGTGGTCGACGGCCGCGCGGTCGCCGTCGGCCGGCCCTCGTGGCTGGCCGAGCAGTGGGCGGCGCGGCCCGGAGCGCCGCTCGCCGAGGCGCTGGACGAGGCCGAGGCGGAAGGATCCACCGTCGTCGCGGTCGCGTGGGACGGCGCCGTCCGCGGGATCCTCGCCGTCGCCGACACCCTCAAGCCCACGAGCGCCGAGGCCGTCCGCCGCCTCCGCGCGCTGGACTTGCGTCCCGTGCTCCTCACGGGCGACACCGCCGGCGCCGCGCACCGCGTCGCCGCCGAGGCCGGCATCGACGAGGTCATCGCGGGCGTCCTCCCCGAGGGCAAGCTCGAGGCCGTCCGCCGCCTGCAGGCCGAGGGCCGCGTGGTCGCGATGGTCGGCGACGGCGTGAACGACGCCGCCGCGCTCGCGCAGGCCGACCTCGGGATCGCGATGGGCACCGGCACCGACGCGGCCATCGAAGCGGGGGACATCACGATCGTCCGCGGCGACCTCGTCCTCGTGGCCGATGCGGTCCGCCTCGCGCGGCGCACCCTCGGGACGATCCGCGGCAACCTGTTCTGGGCCTTCGCCTACAACGCCGCCGCGATCCCGGTCGCCATGCTGGGGCTGCTCAACCCGCTCGTGGCGGGGCTCGCCATGGCGCTCTCGTCGGTCTTCGTCGTCACGAACAGCCTGCGCCTGCGGTCCTTCCGCTAGCAGGCGGGCGCCCGGCCGTCATCCACGGCCGGGCGTCACGCCTCGGATGCGAGACTGGACGCATGACCCTGCTCCCGGAAGCCACCTCCACCGCTCTGCCCTTCCGCGTCGCCGACCTCTCGCTCGCCGAGTCCGGACGCCACCAGATCCGCCTCGCCGAGAACGAGATGCCCGGCCTCATGGCCCTCCGCGAGGAGTTCGGCGCGTCGCAGCCGCTCGCGGGCGCGCGCATCGCCGGATCCATCCACATGACCGTGCAGACGGCCGTGCTCATCGAGACCCTCACCGCCCTCGGCGCGCAGGTGCGCTGGGCGAGCTGCAACATCTTCTCCACGCAGGACGAGGCCGCGGCCGCCGTCGCGGTCGGGGCGGGGACCCCGGAGGCGCCCGCGGGCGTGCCCGTCTTCGCCTGGAAGGGCGAGACGCTCGAGGAGTACTGGTGGTGCACCGAGCAGATTTTCGACTGGTCGGGTGAGGCGCAGGCCGCCGACGCCGACTGGACGGGCCCGAACATGATCCTCGACGACGGCGGCGACGCCTCGCTCCTGGTGCACAAGGGCCGCGAGTACGAGCTCGCCGGCGCCGTGCCCGAGACGCCGGAGGACGCGAGCCACGAGTACCGCGTGATCCTCGACACGCTCCGCCGCAGCCTCGCCGCCTCCTCCGACCGCTGGACGCGTCGCGCCGCCGACATCCAGGGCGTCACCGAGGAGACCACCACGGGCGTCCACCGCCTGTACGAGCTGGCGCGCGACGGCGAGCTGCTGTTCCCGGCGATCAACGTCAACGACTCGGTCACCAAGAGCAAGTTCGACAACAAGTACGGCATCCGCCACTCGCTGCCCGACGGCCTCAACCGCGCCACCGACACGCTCATCGGCGGCAAGGTCGCGTTCGTCGTCGGCTACGGCGACGTGGGCAAGGGCGCGGCCGAGGCGCTCCGCGGCCAGGGCGCGCGCGTCATCGTCTCCGAGGTCGACCCGATCTGCGCGCTCCAGGCGGCGATGGACGGCTACCAGGTCGCGAAGCTCTCGTCGGTCATCGAGACCGTCGACATCCTCGTCACCGGGACCGGCAACGTCGACGTCGTGCGCGTGGACGACATCGAGCGCATGAAGCACCAGGCCATCATCGCCAACGTCGGCCACTTCGACAACGAGATCGACATGGCCGGACTCGAGCGCCTCCCCGGCGTCGAGAAGGTCGAGATCAAGCCGCAGGTGCACGAGTGGCGCCTGCCGTCCGGCCGCAGCGTGCTCGTGCTCTCCGAGGGCCGCCTGATGAACCTCGGCAACGCCACCGGGCACCCGTCGTTCGTGATGAGCAACTCGTTCACGAACCAGGTGCTCGCGCAGATCGAGCTGTACGTGCGCAACGAGCAGTACCCGATCGGCGTGTACGTGCTGCCGAAGCACCTCGACGAGAAGGTCGCGCGCCTGCACCTCGACGCGCTCGGCGTCGAGCTCACCGAGCTCCGTCCCGAGCAGGCCGCCTACATCGGCGTGCCGGTCGAGGGGCCGTACAAGGTGGACCACTACCGGTACTGATCCGCGCAGCAGCGTCGACGCCGTCCGTCCCCATCGCGGGGCGGGCGGCGTCGTCGCGTGCGGCGCGGTCCGCGCGGCGCAGCGGGGCCAGGATCAGGAGGGCGTGGATCCGCCGCGCGCCGGGAACCCGTGCGGCAGCCCCGCGAGGATCGGCTCGAGCGACGCCATGCGGTCGCGCTCCAGCATCAGCGCGCGGTGCTCGCGCTCGCGGCGGACGGCACCGACGGCCGCGACGAACGACTCGGGATCCGTGGCCGGCAGCGGCGACACGTGCACCGCGGCCTCGTCCGCGAGCTCCGCGGCGAGGCGCGCGCGGGATGCGGGCGTCATGGCCTCGCGCTGCGACAGGAAGCGCGCCAGGCGGCGGCCCAGCGCGTCCGGCAGGCGGCCGACGTCGGCCTCGGACGCCCAGGCGACCAGGTGCGGCGGCACGGGCGGCAGGGGAGCGGGATACGCAGGCACGCGCTCGTGCTGCGAGCGGGTGCCGGCGACGAGGTCGCCGAGGCGCTGGGCGCGTGGGCTGAGGAGGCCGACGAGCGCGGCGAGGCCGCCGAGCGTGAGATAGACCTCGAGGATCCCGACGAGCGCCCGCGCGACCGCGTGCCGGAGCCCGATGCCGCCGCCGTCCGCCCGCACGATGCGCGCTCCGACGGCCCAGCGCCCCAGCGACCGGCCGCGCGACGCGACCTCGACGACCACGGGCATGACGACGATCGCGAGCACGACGGCGGCGATGGCGCACGCAGCGCTGGAGGCGGCGTCGAGGAGGCCGGCGCCGGCGAGCCGCCCGATGAGGAGCACGAGGAGGAGGCCGACGGCCAGGGAGGCGACCACGTCGATCGCGGCGCCGGCCGCCCGCAGCACGAAGCCCGCGGGACGGACGTCGAGGGCGACGGCCTCGCCGACCACGAGCGCGTCGGGACCGTCCGAGATGATCGGGTCGTGCGCGTCGGCGGCCGCCATGCCTATAGTCAAGCAGATGGACCTCGACGCCTACACCGCCGCCCACCGGGACGACTGGGACCGGCTCGCCCGCCTCGCCGGCCGGCGCCGGCTCACCGGACCCGACGCCGACGAGCTCGTCGACCGGTACCAGGCGGGTGCCGCCGAGCTGTCCGCGATCCAGGCGGCCGCCGGATCCACCGCGCAGGGCGACCGGCTCTCCGTCGCGCTGTCCCGGGCGCGCATGCGCTTCACCGGGCAGAGCACCAACGTCGCGTCGCGCATCCCCGCCTTCTTCGTCGTCGACCTGCCGGCGGCCCTCTACCGGATCCGGTGACTGACGCTCGCCGTCGCCCTCGTGACCGTCGCCGTCGTCGCGCTCTACACCACCTGGATCCTCCGCGACCCGTCGATGATCGCGAGCCTCGGCAGCGACGCCGACCTCCGGAAGTACGTCGAGGACGACTTCATCGACTACTACAGCGAGAACCCGGCGGCCTCGTTCGCGGGCCAGGTCTGGACGAACAACGCGTGGATCGCCGCGCAGTGCGTGGCCTTCGGCGTCACGGGGCTCTGGGTGCCGTACGTGATCCTGCAGAACGCGCAGGGCCTCGGCACGACGACCGCGGTGATGTTCTCCTACGGCGAGGGCGACACGTTCTTCTCCTACATCCTCCCGCACGGCCTGCTGGAGCTGACGGCGATCTTCGTGGCGGCCGCCGCGGGCCTGCGCATCTCGTGGGCGTGGATCGCGCCCGGTGCGCGCACGCGCGGGCAGGCGCTCGCCGAGGACGGGCGCGCGCTGATCACGGTGGCGATGGGGCTCGTGCTCGTGCTGCTCGTCTCGGGTGTCATCGAGGGCTTCGTGACGCCGCAGCCGTGGCCGGTGCCGCTCAAGATCGGGATCGGCGCGGTCGCCCTCGGGGCGTTCCTCTTCTACATGGTCGTCGTGGGCGGCCGGGCGGTGCGCCAGGGCGCGACGGGCGACCTCGACGAGTTCGAGGCGGGCGGCCGGCGGATCGTCGCGGGCTGAGCCCCCGGGATCCGCCGCGCCGCCCGCCTCGCGGGTCGTGCGGGTGATGCGGGTCAGGCCGCGGGATCCACCTCGGCCTCCAGCGGCGTCGCGCTCACCGAGGTGCCCACGTGCAGGCGGAACGCGCCGGGCTCGCGCTGCCAGCCGCCGTCCCAGTGCGCGAAGGTCCGCGCGCCGATCGCGATGTCCACGTCGGCGGACGCGCCGGCCGCGAGCTCGACGGACGCGAAGCCCGCGAGCCAGCGCACGGGACGGTCGACCGCGGATCCCTCGCGCGACAGGTAGGCCTGCACGACCTGCTTGCCGGCGCGGTCGCCCGTGTTGGCCACGGTGACGGTGGCGGTGATCCCGCCCGCGCCGTCCTCGGCCACGCGCAGGTCGTCGAGCGCGTGCGTCGTGTAGCCGAGGCCGTGGCCGAACTCGTACGCCGGGGTCGCGCCCGAGCGGAGCCACGCGCGGTAGCCGACGTGGATCCCCTCGTCGTAGACGACCTTCCCGTCGACCGGCGTGACGGACCGGACGGGCACGTTCTCCTCGGTGGCGGGCCACGTGGTGGGGAGGCGGCCGCCCGGCTCGACGTCGCCGAACAGCACGTCGGCGAGGGCGCCGCCGAACTCCTGGCCGCCGAACCACGCGAGGAGGACGGCCTGCACGTCGTCGCGCCAGGGGAGGAGCACGGGCGAGCCCGAGTTGACGACCACGATCGTGCGCGGGTTCGCGGCGGCGACGCGGCGCACCAGCTCGTCCTGCCGGCCGGGGAGCGCGAGCGAGTCGCGGTCGAAGCCTTCCGACTCGACCTGCGCGTTGGTGCCGACGACGAGGATCGCGACGTCCGCGCCGGTCGCGGCCTCGACGGCCTCGTCGAGCAGGCGGTCGGGCGCGGACTCGTCGGCCTCGAGGCCGACCGTGATCCCGAGGATCCCCGCGAGCCCGCCCGGCATGCTGGTGAGCTCGAACTCGACCCGGAGGTCCACCGTCTCGCCCGCGGTCGTCTGGAGCGGCGCGGAGATCGAGGGCGGCGACATGAGGCTCGCGCCGAGGTCCATGCCCACGGGCGCGGCGCCGTCCTCGCGGAGGAGCCGGCCGTCGGCGTACACGCGGCCGCGTCCCGTGGCGCTGAAGCCGAACAGCACCTCGCCGGTGGCCGCGGGTGTCCAGCGCGCGGTGATCTCGATCACCGCGGCGGTGCCGGTGGGCGCGTCGCCGCCGAAGTACATGAGCGTCGTCGCGCGGCGGTCCTCGGCGAACATCTCCGCGCCGTCGGCGTCGAGGAAGCGGACGAGCGCGCCGGGCTCGCCCGTGCGCGGGTTGACGATCTCCGCGAGCGGCAGCTCCTGGATCCCCTTCTGCACGACCGCGCCCCGCGCGTACCGCACCTCGACGCCGTCGCCGAGCGCCTCGAGGATCCCATCGAGCGGCGTCACCACGTGCTCCGGGATCACGGTCGCGCTGCCGCCGCCCTGCGTGCGCGCCTCGACGGCGTTGTGGCCGATGACGGCCACGGATCGGAGCGCGGAGGCGTCGAGCGGCAGCGCGGCGTCCTCGTTGCGGACGAGCACGGCGCCGGCCGCGGCGGCCGTGCGCGCGAACGCGACGCCGTCCTCGACCTCGACGGGCGCGGGCACGACGGCGTCGAAGCCCTCGAGCGCGCCGACGCGGGCGGCGAGGCGCAGCAGGCGGACCACCTTGCGGTCGACGTCGGACTCGGGCACGCGCCCGTCGCGCACGGCGGCGAGGAGCGCGTCGCCCCATGCGCCGACCGGTCCCGGCATCTCGAGGTCCTGGGAGGCGCGCGCGGCGTCGACGCTGCGGACGCCCGTCCAGTCGCTCACCACCACGCCGTCGAACCCCCACTCGGAGTTGAGCGGCGTCTCGAGCAGGTCGTTCTCGGTGGAGGTCGTGCCGTTGATGGAGTTGTACGAGCTCATCACGAGCCAGGCGCGCGATTCGACGACGGCCTTCTCGAAGGCCGCGAGGTAGAGCTCGCGCAGCGCCCGCTCGGAGACGACGCTGTCGGCCGTGAAGCGGTCGGTCTCGTACTCGTTGGCGACGTAGTGCTTCGGGGTCGCGCCGACGCCGTTCTCCTGGACGCCCGCGACGTAGGCGGCGGCGAGGTCGGCCGTGAGGAGCGGATCCTCGCTGAACGCCTCGAAGTGCCGGCCGCCGTAGGGCGAGCGGTGCAGGTTGATGGTCGGGCCGAGCACCACGTCGACGCCCTTGCGGCGCGCCTCGACCGCGGACGCGCGGCCGTAGCGGGCGGCGATCCCGGTGTCCCAGCTGGAGGACAGCGCGGACGCCGACGGCAGGTTGAGCGAGGGCGAGCGCTCGTCCCAGACCTCGCCGCGCACGCCGCTCGGGCCGTCGGAGACCAGCATGCGGCGCAGGCCGATCCCCTCGACGGGCCAGGTGGTCCAGAAGTCGCGGCCCGTGATGAGCTGCACCTTCTGCTCCAGCGTGAGTCGCGCGGCGAGCTGCTCGAGACGTGCGGCCTCGGGGTCGAGCGGGGTGGCGGCGTGCGGGTCGGTGGCGTGCGGGTCGGTGGCGTGCGGGTCCATGGGTGCTCCTCGGGGGACGTCGGTGTCGGGTCGATCCTGCTCGTGACGCGTGCTCATCGGACGCCCTTCACTCGGAACGCGGCGACCGCGCCGAGGAGGCCGGCCGCGGCGCCCGCGATGAAGAGGCCCGGGTAGCCCGCGATCCCGACGACGCCGCTCGCGGCGGTGGGCACGAGCGACTGCGGCAGCGCCTGCGCGATGTTGACGACGCCGAGGTCCTTGCCGTTGTCGGAGTCGCTCGGCAGCACGTCGGTGATGAGCGCGAGGTCCACCGCGTAGAACGAGCCGATGCCCGCGCCGATGACGAGCTGCGCGACGTAGACGACGGCGAGGCTGGGCGCGAGGGCGAGGATCACGAGGCCGATGACGGCGACGAGCGCCGCGGCGGCCACGAAGACCTTGCGGCGGCCGAGCCGGTCGCTCAGCCAGCCGGCCACGAAGGTGGTGGAGACGACGCCGATCACGTTGAAGAGCGTCGCGACGAAGACGGCGTTGGCGACGTCGGCCTGCGCGACCCCGAGGTCGTCGATGAGGTAGAAGGCGAGGTAGTTCGTGGCCGTCACGGCGCTGGCCGTGAGGAGGAAGCGCATGAGCCAGGCCCAGCCGAAGTCGGGGTTCCTGCGCGGGTCGAACACGAACGAGCCGAGCAGCTCCTTCACGCTGAGGCGCGCGGTCGGCCGCTCGGTGAGCACGCGGTCGTGGAAGACGAGCGCGAAGACGACGACCACGGCGACGCCGATCGCGCCCGGTACGAGCACCTGCTGCGTCGTGGTGGTGAACAGCTGCACGATGAAGGTGCCGACCACGAGCGAGCCGTTCTGCGCGACGCCGATGGCCGCGGCGACCCGGCCGCGGTTGCGTGGGCGGGCGGAGTCGGCCATGACGGCGATGAGCGCCGCGATGGCGGCGTTGAAGCAGCCCTGCACGAGCATCCAGGCGCCCACGAGCGCGAGCACGGTGGTGGCCTGCGTGAGCAGGATGAGCGCGCCGTAGCCGAGGACGACGCCGCCGATGATCCACGGCCGGCGCATGCCGAACCGGCCCGGCGTGCGGTCGGAGAGGCGGCCCGCGAGCGGGTTGACGACCAGGGCGACGAGCGCGCCGAGGCCGAGCACGAGGCTCAAGGTGCCCGCGGTGTCGTCGGGCGCGATCTCGGCCACTTTGAGCGCGAGCGACACGATGATGGGCGGCAGCAGGGCCACGAACAGCCCGAGGAGCGCGATGGGCATCCCGATCTCGGCGCGACGGGATCCGGGTGGGCGGGCCCCGCCGGGTCGTCCGCTGCGGGCGCGCGACGCGCCCTCGGTCTGCTGATCTCGGACTGCGTCGGCTACGGTGCCTCCAGGTTCCCGTCCGCCCTCGTCGGCGGAACGGCACGAAGGTAGCACGAGAAACCGACCCGCGGTAGGTATTTAGGGCTCTCGCGGATCGCTAGGGTCGAGCCATGGCAGTCGACGAGGGACCGCGCCGCTACGCCAAGGGGGCGGCCCGGCGCCGCGAGATCCTCGAGGCCGCCCTGGCCCTGATCGCCGAGCGCGGCTACTCCGCGTCGTCGCTGCAGGAGATCGCGGACGCCGTGGGCATCAGCAAGGCCGGCGTCCTGCACTACTTCGAGTCGCGCGAGGCGCTCATCGCCGCCGTGCTCGAGGAGCGCGACGCCCATTCGGTCGCCGACTTCCGGGAGGCGATGCCGGACCGGGATCCCACGGACATGGTCGGGATGCTCCTGCGCGCGAGCTCGCACAACGGTGACACGCCGGGTCTCGTCGCGCTCTACTCGCGCCTCGTCGTGGACGCGGCCGGGGCCGAGCACCCGGCGCACGCGTACATCGCCGGCCGCTACGCCCGCGTCGTCGGCGCCGTCGCCGACCAGGTGCGCGCGCTCGACGTCGAGCTGCCCGCGGGGCTCGACCCCGACTCCTTCGCGCGCGTCGCGGTCGCGGTGAGCGACGGGCTGCAGCTGCAGTGGAGCTACCGGCCGGAGATCGACATGCGCGACGCGCTCGAGCGGGCGATCCGCGCGCTCAGCGGCGGGGTGCTCCCGCTGCCATCGGCGGATCCGGCGGCCGCGCCCGCCTGAGACCGGGCGCCCGCCGTCGGCCGGACCCGTCGACAGGGCCTTCCGTCGGACCGTCCGGCCTCAGAGCCGCCCGGTGGCCTTCAGCCGGATGTAGCGGTCGGCCAGCGCGGGCGGCAGGTCGGCCGGCGCGCCCGTGACCACGTCGGCTCCGAGCCGTCGGACGGCCGCCTCCACGCGCGCCACGTCGAGGAGCGCGCGCTCGGCGGCCGCGGCGCGGTAGACGGCGGCGCGGCCGGAGCGGTCGGCGGCGCGCTCGGCGAGGCCCGGATCCACGACCGCGGCCACCAGCACGTGGTGCGTGCGCGTCAGCTGCGGCAGCACCTGCAGGAGCGCGCGCGAGCTGCCGGGGGAGTCGACGGCGGTGAGCAGCACCACGAGCGAGCGCTGCGAGACGATGCGGCGCACGAGCGCGGGCACCGCGGTCCAGTCGGTCTCGAGCAGCTCGGGATCCACGGGCGCGAGCGCGTCGACCATGCGCGAGACGACGTCGCCGCCGGATCCCGCCCGCACGCGCGCCCGGACGCGGCGGTCGTGCGCCACCATGTCCACCCGGTCGCCCGAGCGCGTGGCGAGCGCGGCCAGCAGCAGCGACGCCTCGAACGCGGTGTCGAGGCGCGTCTCGTCCCGGATGCGGCCCGCGGCCGTGCGCCCCGTGTCGAGCACCAGCACCACGCGCCGGTCGCGCTCGGGCCGCCAGGTGCGGACGACCACGTCCTGCCGGCGGGCGGTCGCGCGCCAGTCGATGGAGCGCACGTCGTCGCCGCGCACGTAGTCGCGCAGGCTGTCGAACTCGGTGCCCTGGCCGCGCACCATGAGGGCGGTGCGCCCGTCGAGCTCGCGCATGCGGGCGAGCCGCGAGGGCAGGTGACGGCGGGAGCGGAACGGCGGCAGCACGCGCACGGCGCCGGGGGAGATGAGCGTCGCCTGGCGCGCGGCGAGGCCGAGCGGGCCGGCGGAGCGGATCGTGACGCGCTCGGTGCGGCGCTCGCCGCGGCGCGTGGGCGTGAGGGTCAGGCGGATCGCGCGGCGCTCGCCGGCGGGGATCCGCACCCGGTCGCGCGTGGAGGACGCGCCCGCCGACGGCTGCCAGGCGTCGCGCACCACGCCGCGCAGCGTGCGGGATCCGCGGTTCGTCACGAGCAGCACGCTCTCGCCGGTCTCGTCGAGGCGGATCCTGGCGGGCAGGCTCCGCTCGAGCGCGACGGCACGTGGGCTCGCGGCCAGGGCCAGGTCGGTCGCCTCGAGCACGGCGACCAGGAGGATCCAGCCCGCGAGGAGCGCGTAGGCCGCGTCCGACCCGTCGCCGAGCGCGACGAGCGGCGCGATCCCCAGGAGGAGGAGCGCGACCGTGCGTCCGGTGAGGGCCATCTAGGTGTACTGGGTCATGACGTTGGTGACACTCGGGCCGCGGGCGTGAGCCCGTGGCTTGAGTGGATTCGTTCAGTGTTGTAGTGCTCGATGAAGGGGTCAAGCGCGTCGGCCCGGTG
>NZ_JAAVCB010000126.1:0-51486 GCF_014802555.1 Clavibacter sp.
ACGGCGACGGACACGAGTCACGTGTATCCGAGCGTCGGTGTCCGGCAGGTGACGTTGACGATCGCGTACTCGCCCAGCTACCGCTTCGACGGCGGTGGGTGGCAGCAGATCCCGGGCACCCTCCCGGTCCAGGTCGGTCCGGTCACCATCCGTGTCCTCCAGGGGTCGACGGTGCTGGTCGGGGGCGCGTGCGGGACCCGCGACGCCGGACCCGGATGTCCGTGAGCGGCCCCTCGCCGTACGGCAGCGCCCGGGCTCGCGCCGGGCCCGTGGCGTAGGGTGACGCTGATGTCCCGCGCCGTAGAACTCCCTCTCGACCTCCCTGAGCTCACCGTGCAGTCGACGGGCGGCGCCCGTGTCCGGCGCTCCGTGCTCCCGTCCGGCGTGCGCATCCTCAGCGAGGACGTGCCCGGCAGCCGCAGCGCCACGATCGGCATGTGGGTCGCGGTCGGCTCGCGCGACGAGCAGCCGGGCGACCTGGGATCCACGCACTTCCTCGAGCACCTCCTCTTCAAGGGCACTCCGTCGCGCACGGCGCTCGACATCGCCGTGTCCTTCGACGCGGTCGGCGGCGAGCACAACGCCGTCACCGCCAAGGAGTACACCTGCTACTACGCCAAGGTGCAGGATCGCGATCTCAGCATGGCCGTCGACGTGCTGGCCGACATGGTCACCTCCAGCCTCATCGACGCCGAGGAGTTCGAGACCGAGCGCGGGGTCATCCTCGAGGAGCTCGCCATGGCGGACGATGACCCGGGCGACATCGTCAGCGAGCGCTTCTTCGAGGCCGTGCTGGGGGATCACCCTCTCGGCCGCCCCATCGGCGGCAGCCCCGCGGACATCGAGGCCGCCGAGCGTGACGCCGTCGTCGCGCACTACCGCCGCAACTACCGCCCGCAGGACCTCGTCATCACCGCGGCGGGCGCCGTCGATCACGACGCCCTCGTCGCGCGCGTCACCGCCGGGCTCGAGCGCGCCGGCTGGGACCTCTCGATCGCGGCGGTCCCGGTCGCGCGTCGCACGGGTGCCGCGCCGATGATCACGCGCCGCAGCGACCTCGTCGTCGTCGACCGCCCCATCGAGCAGACCAACATCCTGCTCGGCGTGCCGGGCCTCGCCGCATCCGACGACCGTCGGCCCGCCCTCGCGATGCTCAACTCGGTGCTCGGCGGCGGCATGTCCTCGCGCCTGTTCCAGGAGGTGCGCGAGAAGCGCGGCCTCGCGTACTCCGTCTACTCGTTCAGCGCCTCCTACTCGGACGCGGGCGTCTTCGGCCTCTACGCCGGATGCACGGCCGCGAAGACCGCCCAGGTGTCGCGCCTCATGGTCGACGAGTTCCAGAAGCTCGCCGAGCAGCACGTCACCGAGGAGGAGCTGTCGCGCGCGTTCGGCCAGCTCTCCGGCCAGTCCGCCCTCGCTCTCGAGGATTCGGACACGCGCATGTCGCGGCTCGGCCGGTCGGAGATCACCACCGGCGAGTACGTCGACCTGGACGAGACGCTCGTGCGCCTGTCCCGCGTCACCGCCGAGGACGTCCGCGCCCTCGCATCCGACCTGATCTCACGACCGCTGTCGATCGCCGCCGTGGGGACCGTCGGAGCCGACGCGTTCGCCCCGCTGCTCGACACCCCCGCGCTCCTGTAGGAGGAACCGTGTCCCACTACATCTACCTCGTGCGCCACGGCGAGCAGCAGGACGCCGAGCACGGCCTGCCCGACGGTCCGCTGTCGGGTCGCGGCAAGCGCCAGGCCCACTGCATCGCCGACCGGCTGAGCGGCGTCCCGTTCACCTCCGTGCGGCACTCGCCGCTCGCGCGGGCGGAGGAGACGGCCGCGATCATGGCGGAGCACATGCCGGCCATCGAGCCGGAGCCGTCGTCGCTGCTGTTCGACTGCATCCCCTCGGGACCGGTGCCGGACATGCCGCACGCGTTCATGTCGTTCTTCGGCGGCGTCACCGAGGAGGAGATCGACGCGGGGAGCGCCCAGATGGCGGACGCGGTGAGCGAGTTCCTCGCACCCGCCCGCGAGGACCGGCACGACCTCCTCATCACCCACAACTTCGTCATCGCGTGGTTCGTGCGGCACGTGTTCGACGCGCCGGAATGGCGGTGGATGGGCATCAACCAGGCCAACTGCGGCCTCACCATCATCCGCGTTCGCTCCGCGAAGCCGCCTGTCCTCGTGGTGCACAACGACCTCGGCCACCTGCCGGTCGAGCTGCGCACCGGCCTCCCGGAGCAGCAGCCCTACTAGCGGCTCCGGCGCGCCTGCCGCCCAGTGTCCTGGCCACGCGCGCCGGTACGTTGGGCGGATGACAACCACGGTCGCCGTCGTCGGCGCAACGGGACGCATGGGCCAGCTCATCTCGCAGATCGTCGAGGCGAGCGACGAGTTCGAGCTCGTCGCCAGCCTCGACTCCAAGGGTGAGCTGTCGGACATGCTCGGCGCCGACATCGCGGTCGACGTGACGCTGCCGGCGGTCAGCCAGGGCGTCGTCGAGTACGCGGTCGCGCACGGCATGAACGTGCTCGTGGGCACGAGCGGCTGGACGGGCGAGCGGATCACCGAGCTCGAGCGGCGCATCACCGGCAACCTCGCCGTGGGCGTCGTCATCATCCCGAACTTCTCCGTCGGCAGCGTGCTCGCGACCTCGTTCGCGCAGATGGCGGCCCGCTTCTACGACTCCATCGAGATCGTCGAGGCGCACGGCGCGTCCAAGATCGACTCGCCGTCGGGCACGGCCGTCCGCACCGCCGAGCTGATGTCCCAGGCGCGCGGCTCGCGGGGGCCCGTGCAGGCGCCGCACACGGACCAGCGGGCGCGCGGCCAGCAGGTGGCGAGCATCCCGGTGCACAGCCTCCGCATGCAGGGGGTCGTCGCCAAGCAGGACGTCGTCTTCGGCGGCAACGGCGAGGTGCTCACCATCAGCCACGACACGCTCGCGCCGAGCGCCTACGAGGCCGGGATCCTGCTCGCCCTCCGGGCCACCCGCACCGCGCGCGGCGTCGTCGTCGGGCTCGACCGCCTCATCGACATGGACGGCTCGCGCGAGCGCGCGACGCAGACGGCGCCCACCGGCGCCGCGTCGGGACCCGTGGACGACGGCGGGCCGAGCGGCCAGGCCGCCACCGTCACGAGCGCCTGATGGGGACGCGCATCGGCGTCGCCGTCATGGCGGTGCTCATGGTGCTGTACCTCACGCTGGCCGGCCAGATCGCCGTGCTGCTGCTGATCTCGGGCGAGCCCGTCGGCGTCGTGTTCGGGCTCGCGCTCCTGATCCTCCCGCTCGTCGGCGTGTGGGCGCTCGTGCGCGAGCTGTCCTTCGGCGTGCGGAGCGCGCGCCTGGCGCGGATCCTCGACGGGGAGGGCGGCCTGCCCGTCGCCGACCTGCCCACCCGCGCGAGCGGTCGTCCGATCCGGGACGCCGCCGACGAGGCGTTCCCCGCGTACCAGGCCGAGGTGGAGCAGGATCCCGCCAGCTGGCGCGCGTGGTTCCGTCTCGGCCTCGCGTACGACGCGAGCGGCGACCGTCGCCGGGCGCGCGGCGCGATCCGCCGCGCCATCGCGCTGCATCGCGCCGAGCCTGCCGCCTGACCGACCGGGCTTGCGGCGACGAGCCGCGCCGCAGGTCGCCCGGCCCTGCTCAGCTCTTCGCGAGCAGCCGGTCGATGGCGAGCTCCACCGTGGGGTCGCGGAAGGCGAATCTGTCGGCGAGCAGCTTCTCGGGTCGTGCCGGCTGGCTGGAGAGCAGCAGCTCCTGCCCCGCCTCCTGCAGCGCGAGGCGGATGAGGAACTCGGGCGCCGGCACCAGGTAGGGGCGGTGCATGCGCTTCGCCAGGTACCGCATGAGCCGGTCGGCCATGACGGGCTCGGGGCCGGTGAGGTTCACGGGTCCGGAGACGGACGACGTCAGCAGGTGCACGATGGCGGCGGCCTCGTCGCGGAGGCTGATCCACGGCCAGACCTGGCCGCCGGTGCCGAGCCTGCCGGCGAGCCCGATGTTGGTGAGCAGGCGCAACGGCGCGAGCGCTCCCGCCTGCGCGAGCACGAGCCCGGTGCGCAGGGTGGCGGCGCGGACGTCGGCTGGCGCGTGGAAGGCCTCGGCCTCCCACGCCTCCACGACCTCCGCGAGGAACCCCGCACCGCGCGGCGAGTCCTCCGTGAGGCGCTCGGCAGGGCGGTCGCCGTAGAAGCCCACGGCGGATCCGTTCAGCAGCACCCGGGGCGGGTTCGACGAGGACGCGATCGCGTCGACGATCGTCCGCGTGGCGGAGACGCGCGACGCGCGGATCTCCTCCTGGTACGCCTTCGTCCAGGGCAGCCGGCTGATGGAGGCGCCCGAGAGGTTCACGACGGCGTCCACGTCGTCGAGCACCGCGGGATCCAGGCGCCCATCGGCGGGCTGCCACTCGTGCTCGTCGGGCGAGGACGGTGCGTGGCGCACGAGCGTCTGCACGCGATGGCCGGCGGCGTGCAGCTGGGCCTGCAGCTCGGTGCCGATCGTGCCACCGGCACCCGAGATGAGGACGGTGAGCGGAGCGGGGGATGCGGTGCTGTCGGACATGGTCGAGCCCTTCGTCGGTGCCCACCAGCCTAGGACGCGGCCCCGCGCGGCAGCCGGGAGGAGCCGCGCGCGGGCGCGGTCGGGCCGTCGCGTACAGTGACGGTCGTGCCCCACGATGACATCGCCTTCCGCTCAGACATGACCGTGGAGCTCGTCCGCTCCAGCGCCCACGACTCCGACGTGATCTTCGCCGCGCGCGTCTCCACCGCCGGCGAGAAGACGCTCGAACGCGCGCTCGACGAGCCCGACGGCCTGGACCGCGCCCTCGAGGGCGACGTCGACACCGAGGCCGAGGAGAAGCGGGTCAAGCGCGACCGCGGCCTCATCAACTACCTCATGCGCGACCGCCACGGATCGCCCTTCGAGCACAACTCCATGACCTTCTACGTGCAGGCGCCGATCTTCGTGTTCCGCGAGTTCATGCGGCACCGCATGGCCTCCTACAACGAGGAGTCGGGCCGCTACAAGGAGCTCGACGCCGTGTTCTACGTGCCCGGTCCCGAGCGCAACCTCGTGCAGGTCGGCAAGCCCGGCGCCTACGAGTTCCACGCGGGCACCCCCGAGCAGACCGCGCTCGTGCAGGAGGAGACCCGCCGCACGTCCGCCGAGGCGTACGCCTCCTACCAGCGGATGCTCGAGCAGGGCGTGGCACGCGAGGTCGCCCGCATCGTGCTGCCGCTCAACATCTACTCGTCGATGTACGTCACGCTCAACGCCCGCGCGCTGATGAACTTCCTGTCGCTGCGCACCAAGCACGAGGACTCGACGTTCCCGAGCTTCCCGCAGCGGGAGATCGAGATGTGCGCCGAGAAGATGGAGACCGAGTTCGAGCGGCTCATGCCCCTGACGCACGCCGCCTTCCAGAAGAACGGCCGCGTCGCCCCGTAGCGAAGCCGGGATTGGGCGTCCGTCGCCCGTTACGATGGTGCCCGTGTCCACAGAGAACCCGTTCGGCCAGGTCCTGGTGGCGCTCGTCACCCCGTTCACCGCCGATGGCGAGGTCGACTGGGCGGGCGTCGAGAAGCACATGGACGACGTCATCGTCGCGGGCGCCGACGGCATCGTCGTCACCGGCACCACGGGCGAGACCAGCACCCTCACCGACCCCGAGAAGATCAAGCTCGTCGAGGTCGGCCGGTCCGTGAGCGCGGGCCGCGCGAAGATCATCACGGGCGGCGGATCCAACGAGACCGCCCACGCCATGCAGCTCGCGCGCCAGAGCGAGAAGGCGGGCGCCGACGGCAACATGATCGTCACGCCGTACTACAACAAGCCCACGCAGGCCGGCGTGCTCACGCACTTCCGCATGATCGCCGACGCGACCGACCTCCCCGTCATCCTCTACGACATCCCCGGCCGCACGGGCATCCCGATCCAGTACGAGACGATCCTCCGCGCCGCCAAGCACCCGAACATCCTCGCCGTGAAGGACGCCAAGGGCGACCTCGCGCAGGCCAGTCGCGTGCTCAACCAGACCGGCCTCATGTACTTCGCGGGCGACGACGCGAACGCGCTGCCGACCCTCGCCATCGGCGGCACGGGCCTCATCGGCGTCACCGCCAACATCACCGCGACCCCGTACCGCACCATGGTCGACGCCGTGAACGCGGGCGACCTGGCCGCCGCCACCCACGCGCACCAGCAGCTCGAGCCGCTCGTCCGCGCCGTCATGACGCACGTGCCCGGCACGGTCGCGGCGAAGTACATCCTCCACGGACTCGGCCGCATCGGCAGCCCGCGCGTGCGCCTGCCTCTGGTGGGCCCCGAGGAGTGGGAGGCGGCGCAGATCGAGGACGAGATCGATCCTCTGCGCGACGTCCCCGGCGTCGATTTCCGCAACTTCCGCCCCGACCGCAATGCCGCGGCGGGTGGAGCGCTGCCGCAGGTCGCTGGCACCACGCGCTGACGCGCCCCGAGCATCCCATCGCCGGTCCCCTCGGGCCGCACCGTCACCAGAGGAGCCCCATGCCCCAGGCCGTCTACGATCCGCCGGAGCTCAAGCCCGGCATCCTGCGCATCACGCCGATCGGCGGTCTCGGCGAGATCGGCCGCAACATGACGACGTTCGAGATCGACGGCAAGATCCTCGTCGTCGACTGCGGCGTGCTCTTCCCCGAGGAGCACCAGCCGGGCGTCGACCTGATCCTCCCGGACTTCTCCTCCATCGCGGACCGCCTCGACGACGTCGTCGGCATCGTCCTCACGCACGGCCACGAGGACCACATCGGCGCCGTCCCGTACCTCCTCAAGCTGAAGCAGGACATCCCGCTGATCGGCTCCGGCCTCACGCTCGCCCTCATCGAGGCGAAGCTCAAGGAGCACCGGATCACGCCGTACACGTTCCAGGTGAAGGAGGGCGACCGCGAGCGCCTCGGCCCGTTCGAGCTCGAGTTCGTCGCCGTCAACCACTCCATCCCGGACGCGCTGGCCGTCGCCATCACGACCGAGGCGGGCAGCGTGCTGCACACCGGCGACTTCAAGATGGACCAGCTCCCGCTCGACGACCGGATCACCGACCTCCGCGCCTTCGCGCGCCTCGGCGAGGCCGGCATCGACCTCTTCATGTCGGACTCCACCAACGCGGACGTCCCCGGCTTCACGCCCACCGAGCGGTCCATCGGCCCCGTGCTCGAGGCCGTCATCTCGAAGGCGCCGCGACGCGTCATCGTCGCGAGCTTCTCCAGCCACGTGCACCGCGTGCAGCAGGTGCTCGACGCCGCGCACGCGAACGGCCGGCGCGTCGCGTTCATCGGCCGCTCGATGATCCGCAACATGACCATCGCAGCCGAGCTCGGCTACCTGAAGGTGCCGGAGGGGGTCCTCATCGACTCCAAGAAGGCCGTCAACCTGCCCGACGACCAGATCGTCTACATGAGCACGGGATCGCAGGGCGAGCCGATGGCCGTGCTGAGCCGCATGGCGAACCTCGAGCACCAGATCGAGATCGGGCAGGACGACACCGTCATCCTCGCGTCGAGCCTCATCCCGGGCAACGAGAACGCCGTCTACCGCGTGATCAACGGGCTCACGAAGCTCGGCGCGAACGTGGTGCACAAGGCCAACGCGAAGGTCCACGTCTCGGGCCACGCGGCCGCCGGCGAGCTGCTCTACTGCTACAACATCCTCAAGCCGCGCAACGTCCTGCCGGTGCACGGCGAGTACCGCCACCTGGTCGCGAACCAGCAGCTGGCCATCCAGACCGGCGTGCCGGAGCGCAACACGTTCCTCGCGGAGCACGGCACCGTCCTCGACATGAAGGACGGGCACGTGCGCGTCACGGGCCAGCTCGACGTCGGCTACGTCTACGTCTACGTCGACGGCTCGACGGTGGGAGAGATCACCGACGCCGACCTCAAGGACCGCCGCATCCTCTCGGAAGAGGGGTTCGTCACGATCTTCGTGGTGGTCGAGCCGCAGACGGGCAAGGCCATCATCGGCCCCGAGATCGAGGCCCGCGGGTTCGCCGAGGACTCCAAGGTCTTCGACAGCGTCAAGCCGCTCGTCGTCAAGGCGCTCGCGGAGGCCGCGGCCAACGGCACGCGCGACACGCACGCGTACTCGCAGGTCGTGCGGCGCACGGTCGGGCGCTGGGTCAACTCGTCGCACCGCCGCCGCCCGATGATCATCCCGGTGGTCATCGAGGCGTAGGCCGCACGCCGGGAGGCCGGAGCGGATCCAGGAGGGGGCGGGGGAGACCCCGCCCCCTCCTGACGTACCGGCGGGACGGTCCGCGCGGCCCCCGCTCGGGGGTGGGCATGTCATCCCCGTAGGCGAAGCGCCGCGCACGGCGCCGCCCCTAGCGTCGGAGGTGACCGGACGGGCCGCTGGGGACCGCCGGGGAAGGAGCGGCCGTGGGCATCTGGCGGAGATGGATCCTCCCGATCACGAGGCTCGTCGTGCTGGCCGCCATCGCGGTGGCCCTCGTGCGCATGGCGTTCTTCGGGACGACGACCGAGGAGGTCGCCCAGGCGCCGACGGGCTCGGTCGTGGAGTCGCAGGTGCCGGCGTCGATCGCGACCGTGGTCAACGACGTCACGGTGAAGGGCAGCATCCAGCCGGATCCCGACGTGGCCGTGAAGGCGACGCTGCAGGGGAAGGTCTCGAAGCTCGTCGCCGGCCGGGGCGCGACGCTCGCGGCCGGCGACCCGATCCTCGTCATCCGCCAGGAGACGCCGGTGGATCCGGTGATCGCCGCCGACGGCACTGTCACGCAGCCGAAGCCCAAGGTCGTCACCGAGACCGTCACCGCATCCGCCGCCGGGTCGCTCGCGGAGCTCGGCGTGCTCGTCGGCCAGGAGGTCGCCGTGGGCGACGCGGTCGGCCGGATCGCACCCCCACCTTCCGTGCGATGGCCCCGCTCACCGCGGAGGAGCAGTACCGGCTCGTCATGCAGCCGACGACGGCACGGGTCGCGATCACGTCGGGCCCCGCGCCCTTCGAGTGCGCGGACCTGCGCATCGGGCAGCAGGCGGCGGGCGGCGCCGGAGGTGCCGGCTCGACGGGCGACGCGGGTGGCGCGGGTGGCACCGGATCCACCGGTGGCACCGAGTCGGCCTCCACCGGCGCGACCGTCTCCTGCGCCGTGCCGGCCGGCACGCGCGTCTTCCCGGGGCTCGCGGCCGACATCACGATCCCCGCGGGCGAGGCGCCCGACGTGCTGACGCTCCCGACGACCGCGGTCGAGGGCCTCGCCGACACCGGCAACGTCTGGCTCGCCTCGGACACCGGCGAGCCGGAGGAGCGCGCCGTCGGCCTGGGCATCAGCGACGGCGAGATGGTGCAGATCACCTCGGGCCTCGCGGAGGGCGACATGGTGCTCGAGTTCGTGCCCGGCGCGCCCGTCCCCGAGGACGAGGCGATGATGATGCAGGGCGGGTACGGCGGATGAGCCTGATCCGCCTGGAGCAGGTGACCCGAACGGTCGAGCGGCCGGACGACGAGCCGCTGACGATCCTGCACGGCGTCGACCTCGACGTGTCCGTCGGCGACCACGTCTCGATCGTGGGCCGGTCGGGATCGGGCAAGTCGACGCTGCTGAACATCCTGGGTCTGCTCGACACCCCCACCACCGGCGAGGTCTTCCTCGACGACGTGCCCATGGCCCGCGTCTCCGGATCCCGGCGTGACCGGGCCCGCGGCGGCGACATCGGCTTCATCTTCCAGCAGTTCAACCTGCTGCAGGGACGCACGGCCCGCGAGAACGTGATGACACCGCTGCTCTACTCGACCGGCCGCACGTTCTGGCGGCGCGCGTCGATCGCGGCCGACATGCTCGAGCGGGTCGGCCTCGGCCACCGCATCGACTCCATGCCGGAGACCATGTCCGGCGGCGAGCAGCAGCGCGTCGCCATCGCCCGTGCCCTCGTGCGCTCGCCGCGGCTGATCCTCGCGGACGAGCCGACCGGCGCCCTCGACATCGAGACCGGCGCCACCGTGATGACCCTGCTCGCCGAGGTCGCGCACGCGTCCGGCGCGGCGCTGGTGACCATCACGCACGACCCGACCGTCGCGGCCCGCGCGGATCGGCACCACCGCCTCGAGGCGGGTGTCCTCGCGCCCGCCGAGGCCCTCACCCGCGGGGTGCTCGCATGAGTGGCTGGCTGTCGCGCACGGCGACCGGTCTCGTGGGCGCGGTCGTGGAGGCATGGGCCGAGCTGCGGATCCACCGCACGCGCGTGATGCTGTCGCTCATCGGCGTCGCGGTCGCGGTGGCGGCGATCACCTCGGTCGTCGGCCTCGGCGCGGTGGTGCAGCAGTCGCAGACCGAGCAGATGGAGCGCCAGTCGGGCCGACCCGCCGCGCTGTCGGTGTCCGCGTACTCCGCGACCGGGTCAGGCCTGTCCTACGCCGAGCAGCGCACGCTCCTCGCGGACGTCGCCGACCGGTACGGCATCACCTGGTCGACGATCATCGGCTCCACGACGGTGCCGGTCGACTTCGCGCGCGGCCGGGTGCAGGTCCAGACGGTCGTGGTCGACCGGGACTACGGCCAGATGCGTCGCGTCGACGTGACGGATGGCCGTTGGTTCGTCGAGCGTGACGGCGAGCGCCTCGCGCCCGCGCTCGTGGTCAACCCGGCGTTCCTGGCGGAGCTCGGGTCGCCCGAGATCGCCGCGCACCCCTCCGCCGTGCTGCACGGCGAGCGGTCCGACCTCGTGGGCGTCGTCGTGGGCACCGTGCCCGCGCTGTACGCGGAGGAGCCGCCGACCGTGTACCTGCAGGCGTCCGACGCCGAGCGCCTGATGTCCGACGACGCGCTCGACGCGATGGCGCCGCAGTCCGAGTTCTGGGTGCCCGAGGCGGAGGCCGACGCGCTGACCGCGGCCATCACCTCTCAGGTGGCGGCGACCGCGCCCGAGGGGTGGGAGGTCAGCGTCGGCCGCAGCGACTGGGGGACCTACGACTACGACCCGCTGCTGGCCGTCAAGATCCTCGTCGGGGGAGTGGCGGGCCTCGTGCTCCTCCTCGGCGCGCTCGGCCTCGTGAACATCTCGCTCGTGACCGTGAAGCAGCGGATCCGCGAGATCGGCGTCCGCCGCAGCTTCGGCGCGAGCGCGGGGCGCGTGTTCTTCGCGGTGATGATGGAGAGCGTCGTGGCGACCGTGGCGGCCGGGGTCGTCGGGGTCATGGCCGCGGTGGCGATCGTGAAGAACCCGTGGATCCTCTCGTTCGTCGCCTCGGGTGTCACCGAGTTCCCGCCGTTCCCGCTCTCGGCGGCGCTCCTCGGGCTCGGCGCGTCCCTGGTCGTGGGCGCGATCGCGGGTCTGCTGCCCGCGCTCGTGGCGGTGCGCGTGTCCGTCATCGATGCGATCCGCTACTGATGCCGCGGCCGGGCGGGGAGCGTCGCGCCCGGCCAGGCGTCCCGTCGGCGACGGCGGTGCGGGATAACGTGGGTCGCATGGCTACGAGCACCAGGTCGACCAGCCGCGCCGGGAAGACTTCCTCGGGCGCGCCGCGCGCAACGCCCCCGCGCAAGGGCCGTGCCGCCGAGACGAAGCAGCAGACCGTCGCCTACCCCGTGCAGTCGGAGCGGCGCGGCCCGCTCGTCGCCGCGTGGATGGGCCTCGCCCACGCCACAGGCGCCCTCTTCCGCGCCCTCGGTCCCGAGAAGCTCGCGAAGGAGGAGCGCCGCGACGGCATCCCCTTCCTCCTGGTGGTGCTCGCGATCGCGGGCGTCGTCGTCGAGTGGTTCAACCCGCTCAACGACGTGGCCATGGCCTTCGACGCGTACACGTTCGGGGGGCTCTTCGGCCGGGTGGCCTTCGCGTTGCCCATCGTCATGGTGCTCCTCGCCCTCTGGCTCTTCCGCCACCCGTCGTCCGTGAGCGACAACGGCCGGATCGGCGTGGGCGTCTCGCTCTTCCTGGTCTCCATCGCCGCGCTCTGCCACATCTTCAACGGGGCGCCGGATCCGCGCGACGGCATGCTCGCTCTGGCCCGCGCCGGCGGCGTCCTCGGCTGGGTGCTCGCCGCGCCGCTGTCCCTGCTCATCACGTCGATCGGCGCGGGCGTCGTGGCGGGGATCCTCCTGGTGCTCTCCCTCTTCATCATCACCCGCACGCCGCCGAACCGCGTCGGCATGCGGCTGCGCGAGCTGTACTCGTACCTCTTCGGCGCGCCGCCGGTGGACGAGGAGCAGCGCGCCGCCGACCGCGCGGCCCGCAAGGCGCAGGCGACCGAGCAGGTCGAGCTCGAGGGGCTGGACGACGACGGCCCGGTCGACACCGACAGCCTCCCGTGGTGGCGCCGCAACCGCAGCCAGCGCGAGGACGCGCCCGCGTTCGACAGCCCGGTGCTCGCGCCGCACGCCGGATCCGACGACGAGGTCGTCCGGGGTGCCGCCGCCGAGGCGCCCACGACCGTGATCGACCGCACCGTGGATCCCGACGCCTCCCGCCCGGAGCCCGGCGCCTTCGCGGGAGACGACGCCGCGACCCGCCGCATCGACCTCGACGCACCCGTCGACGCCACGGCCACCGCGATCCTGCCCTCCGTCCCCGTGCACCCCACCGGCATCCGCGACGACGACGAGCCCGCCGTCCTCCCCGGCTTCGAGGACGACGGATCCGACGCCCCGATCGTGTCGGGGGAGTCCGACACCCCGCAGGCGCCCTACCGCCTGCCCGCCGCGAGCACCCTCGCGCCCGGCACGCCCGCGAAGTCGCGCTCGTCCGTCAACGACGAGGTGGTGCGTGCGCTCACCGAGGTGCTCACGAACTTCCAGGTCGACGCGACGGTCACGGGCTTCTCGCGCGGCCCGACGGTCACGCGCTACGAGCTGGAGCTCGCGCCCGGCGTCAAGGTGGAGCGCGTCACGGCGCTCGCGAAGAACATCAGCTACGCGGTCGCCTCCAACGAGGTCCGCATCCTCTCGCCCATCCCGGGCCGCAGCGCCATCGGCGTGGAGATCCCGAACACCGACCGCGAGATCGTCTCGCTCGGCGACGTGCTCCGCTCGTCCGCCGCGACGAACAGCGCGCATCCGATGACCATCGGCGTCGGCAAGGACGTCGAGGGCGGCTACGTCATCGCCAACCTCGCGAAGATGCCCCACCTCCTGGTGGCGGGATCCACGGGCTCCGGCAAGTCGAGCTTCGTCAACTCCATGATCACGTCGCTCCTCATGCGCGCGAAGCCGAGCGATGTGCGCATGGTGCTCATCGACCCGAAGCGCGTGGAGCTCACCATCTACGCGGGCGTGCCGCACCTCATCACCCCCATCATCACCAACCCGAAGAAGGCGGCCGAGGCGCTGCAGTGGGTGGTGAAGGAGATGGACATGAGGTACGACGACCTCGCCAGCTTCGGGTTCCGCCACATCGACGACTTCAACAAGGCCGTCACGAGCGGATCCATCGTGCTGCCGGAGGGCAGCGAGCGGACGCTCCGTCCCTACCCGTACCTCCTCGTGGTGGTCGACGAGCTGGCGGACCTCATGATGGTCGCGCCCCGCGACGTCGAGGACTCCATCGTCCGCATCACGCAGCTCGCACGCGCCGCCGGCATCCACCTCGTGCTCGCCACGCAGCGCCCGTCGGTCGACGTCGTCACCGGCCTCATCAAGGCCAACGTGCCCTCGCGCCTCGCGTTCGCGGTGTCGAGCATGACCGACTCCCGCGTGATCCTCGACCAGCCCGGCGCCGACAAGCTCATCGGCCAGGGCGACGGCCTCTTCCTCCCCATGGGCGCCAACAAGGCCGTCCGCGTGCAGGGCGCGTGGGTGCAGGAGGCGGAGATCGCCAAGGTCGTCGAGCACGTGACGCGCCAGGCGCGACCCGAGTACCGGCAGGACGTCGCGGTCGCCGCGGAGCGCAAGGAGATCGACGCGGACATCGGCGACGACCTCGAAGTGCTGCTCGCGGCCGCCGAGCTCGTCGTCAGCACGCAGTTCGGATCCACGTCGATGCTGCAGCGGAAGCTCCGCGTCGGGTTCGCCAAGGCCGGACGCCTCATGGACCTGCTCGAGGCGCGCGAGATCGTCGGCCCGTCCGAGGGATCGAAGGCGCGCGACGTGCTCGTCTCGGCCGAGCAGCTCCCGGGCGTGCTCGCGACGCTCCGCTGGGAGACGCCCGCGGCCGCACCGGCGCCCGCGGCTGCCCCGGCTCCGGCGCCCGTCCCGGACGCGGACGACGGGAACCGCTACCCGTCGGATCCGCTGCACAAGGACCTGGACGCGTACGAGCAGGTGGAGGCCGAGGGCGACGACGACGCCTGGGGCCTCACGGGGAGGGACTGACCCGTGGCCGATCGGAGCGCATCGAGCGTGCCGGGCACCGGGGCACCGCGCGTGTGGCGCGCGGGCGACTCGCCGGCGAGCCCGTGGAACGTCGCCAACGTCCTCACGATCGTCCGGATCCTGCTGGCCCCCGTCTTCGTCGTCCTGCTCGCGGCCGACGACGGTGCCGACGGCCCGCTCCGCTACGCGGCGGCCACGCTCTTCATCCTCGCGATCGCGACCGACGGGGTCGACGGGCACATCGCCCGCAGCCGCAACCTCGTGACCGACCTCGGCAAGCTGCTCGACCCCATCGCCGACAAGGTGCTCACGGGTGCCGCGCTCGTGATGCTCTCGGTGCTCGGCGAGTTGCCCTGGTGGGTGACCATCGTGATCCTCGTGCGCGAGCTCGGGATCACGGCGTACCGCTTCGCCGTGCTCCGCGATCGCGTCGTCGCGGCGTCGCGCGGCGGCAAGCTGAAGACGGTCGCGCAGGCCGTGGCGATCAGCGTCGCGCTGCTGCCGCTCTGGGATGTCGTCGGGGACGGCATGCACGTCGTGAACACGGTGCTCATGTCGATCGCGTTCGTCCTCACGGTCCTCTCCGGCCTCGACTACATGCGCCAGGCGCTGCGGGCGGAGCGCGCCTCATGAGCTCGCCCGATGACCTGACCGACGAGCAGCTCGCCGAGCGCGTCATCGCCGCCCTCGTGGCGAGCGGCCGTCGCATCGCCGTCGCGGAGTCGCTGACGGGCGGCCTCCTCACCGCCGCCCTCGTCGGCGTCCCGGGGGCCTCGCGCGCGCTCCTCGGCGGCATCGTCTCCTACGACACGGCCCTCAAGCGCACGATCCTCGGGGTCGACTCGTCGATCCTCGCGGTCCACGGCGCGGTCCACCCGGACGTGGCCCGGCAGATGGCCCGCGGCGTGCGCCAGACGTGTGCGATCGACGGACGCCCCGCCGACGTCGGCGTGTCCACGACCGGCGCCGCGGGACCTGATCCCCAGGACGGCCAGCCCCCGGGCACCGCCTTCGTCGGCCTCTCCATCGACGGCGACTCGCGCGCCATCGCGCTCCACCTCGACGGCGACCGCCAGGCGGTCCGCGCGGGCGTCGTCCGCGCGGCCCTCGCGACCCTCGTGGACGCGCTGGGATCTGGCGGGAACAACTGATGCGGCTCCCGCGTTGTCGTAATCACGTTCACAAGCAATGCCCAGTGCCCCTGCTTAGCCTGAGTCCTCGGCCAGATGCTCACCCATCAGCCCCGGACCTCCGGTTCGATCAGGCACCAGGCGCAACGAGGAGGCTCCCGTGGTACTAGTCCGTCAGGAGATCGGCGACGTCCTTCGGGACTTCCGCCTGCAGAAGGGGCGCACGCTCCGCCAGGTGGCCAGCAAGGCCAGCGTCGCGCTCGGCTACCTCAGCGAGGTCGAGCGGGGACAGAAGGAGGCGTCGAGCGAGATCCTCGCATCCGTCGCCGACGCACTCGACACCCCCATCTCCGTCATCATGCGCGAGGTGGGCGATCGCCTCGCCGTCATCGAGGGCCTCAACCCCATCCCGGACACCATCCCCGACGACCTCGTCGCCGGTTTCGACAGCGATCTCGTCGCGCGCTGATCCCCTCCTCACGACCTCCCGCCCCGCCCGTCCTCGCGACGGGCGGGGCGTCGTCGTCGAGACGGCAGCGGGTAGCGTGGTCGGCATGCGACTGAGCGAGTTCCAGCGGGCCGTCTCCGACGAGTTCGGCTCCGGCTACGGGCCGGTGCTCGTCTCTGATCTCGTGCTCGGCGAGCTCGGCGGCCGCACGAGCGCGCAGGCGCTGAAGGACGGGACGCCCGCCCGTGAGGTGTGGCTCGCCCTCTGCCGTGCGCAGGACGTGCCGCGCTCGCGCTGGAACGGCGCAGGGGTGCCCGAGCCGCGGGCCTGACGCCTCCCGCCCCCTGATCGCACCGGATCCGCCCCCGACGCGCGGCGCGCCGTTCGAATATTCCTTCGAACGCGCGTAGTCTCCCCACAGGAGCGATTCGAAGCGCGGACTGCACAGGTCCGGCCCCTCCGGCAGCGATGTCGGCGGCGCCGCATAACGTGCACCTCGCGGAGATCACCCGTCGCCTTGTCGGCACCGGACCCCGCGGCCAGCGGGAGCGGAGCGACAGCCTGCAGGCAACCCACCTTCGACACGAGGAGCACCCCATGGCATCATCGGCAGACCGCGAGAAGTCACTCGAGACCGCGCTCGCACAGATCGACCGGCAGTTCGGCAAGGGCTCGGTCATGCGACTGGGCAGCGACGAGCGTGCGCCTGTCGCCGTCATCCCCACCGGCTCCGTCGCGCTGGACGTGGCGCTCGGCATCGGTGGGCTCCCGCGCGGACGCATCGTCGAGATCTACGGCCCGGAGTCCTCGGGAAAGACCACGCTCACGCTGCACGCCATCGCCAACGCGCAGCGCGCCGGCGGCATCGCGGCGTTCATCGACGCGGAGCACGCGCTCGACCCGGAGTACGCGAAGAAGCTCGGCGTCGACATCGACGCGCTCCTCGTCTCCCAGCCGGACACGGGTGAGCAGGCGCTGGAGATCGCCGACATGCTCGTGCGCTCCGGCTCCATCGACCTCGTCGTCATCGACTCCGTCGCGGCGCTCGTGCCGCGTGCCGAGATCGAGGGCGAGATGGGCGACTCGCACGTGGGCCTCCAGGCGCGCCTCATGTCGCAGGCGCTCCGCAAGCTCACCGGTGGGCTCAACCAGACGCAGACCACCATGATCTTCATCAACCAGCTCCGCGAGAAGATCGGCGTGTTCTTCGGCAGCCCCGAGACCACCGCGGGCGGCAAGGCGCTCAAGTTCTACGCGTCGGTCCGCCTCGACATCCGCCGCATCGAGACCCTCAAGGACGGCACCGACGCGGTCGGCAACCGCACCCGCGTCAAGGTCGTCAAGAACAAGATGGCGCCGCCCTTCAAGCAGGCGGAGTTCGACATCCTCTACGGCACGGGCATCTCCCGCGAGGGCAGCCTCATCGACTTCGGCGTCGAGCACGAGATCGTCCGCAAGTCGGGCGCCTGGTACACGTACGATGGCGACCAGCTGGGCCAGGGCAAGGAGAATTCGCGCAAGCACCTCCTGAACAACCCGGAGATCGCGGCGGAGATCGAGCAGAAGATTAAGGTCAAGCTCGGCCTCGTGAAGGACCCGAACGCCGACGCAGCTGCCGCGGCCGACGCCGCGCCGGCTCCCGTCGTGGCCGTGGCGCCCAAGGCGTCCGCACGCAAGAGCGCCTGACCCGGCGCTCCCTCGGCGGGGTGCGTCCCACGACGCACCCCGCCCCCGCACGACACCGGCCCGACAGTGCCGTCTCGCTCCGCGTGACGCACGTCCGGGCCTCCTGAGGACGGAAGCACCATGGTCAGATTCCCCTCCGAGGGCGAGCAGGGCACGGGCCCCGGGCCCGATGAGATCGCGCCCGTCGCGTCGCTCGCCGACCGGCGTTCGCGTCGAGCGGCCGCCCGACCGCTCGTGGCGTCCACGCCGCCCGTGGACGAGCCACCCGCGCCGCACGTCGAGCCGACGCATCCGTCACGGGGACGCTCGGTCACGGAGGTCGACGGCATCGTGACGATCGGCGCGGCCGTCGACGCGTCGGAGGCCGGTCGCGCCCTCGCCGCCCAGGAGCGCATCGCGGAGGCGCGGCGCGTCCTCGCGGAGGCCGAGGCGCAGGCGGCACGAGGCAGCGGTGACGCGGTCGGCGCGTTCCCGGAGGTGCCTCCGGCCGAGGATGGGCCTGCGGACGACCCGACCCCCGCCGCGTGGCGTGCCGAGCAGGAGCGTGCCGAGCGTGCGCGCGCCAAGGCCGAGCAGGACGAGGCGTACCGGCAGGACATGCTCCGGCTCGAGGAGGACCGCGTCGAGGACGAGCGCCGCGAGGCGGAGGCCGAGGAGGAGCGCGCAGCGGAACGCACGCCCGAGCGCCAGCGGCGGCGGGCGGACAACGTCCTCGCCAACCGCCTGCGCGGTCGCGGGCTCTCTCTCGCCGAGGCGCGTGAGGTGCTCGACGGCGCGGAGATCGATCCGGACATCGCGGAGGAGACGCTCGCCAGGTACGTGTCCCTGCAGTACATCGACGAGGCCGCGCTCGCGGAGCAGATCCTGCACACGCACCTCGACCGCAAGGGCCTCGGTCGGCGCTCGGTCGAGATGGAGATGCGCCGACGCAAGCTCGATCCCCTGGTCATCGAGGAGGCCATGGCGGAGCAGCCGGACGATGAGCTCGCGCGTGCCACCGAGGTCGCGATGAAGCGCGTCGGGCAGCTCTCCTCCTACGACGACGAGACGGCCGAGCGGCGCCTGACCTCGTTCCTCATGCGTCGCGGCTACGGGGGTGGCGTCGTGCGCGACGCCGCGAAGGCAGCGCTCGCCACGCGACGCGGCTCGTCCCGCGTGCGGTTCCGCTGACCCTCCCCACGGGCGGTGTCGGACGGCTCCGCACGTAGGATCGAGTCATCATGAGCACCGTCGCCGAGCACGTCCGCGCCGCCCCGTCCTCCGTCGACCGGCCCCGGACGTACGAGGTCCGCACCTACGGCTGCCAGATGAACGTCCACGACTCGGAGCGGCTCACCGGCTCGCTCGAGGCCGCCGGCTATGTGTCGGCCGAGGGCGCCGAGGCCGACATCGTCGTCATCAACACGTGCGCCGTCCGCGAGAACGCGGACAACAAGCTCTACGGGAACCTCGGTCACCTCGCCGGTGTCAAGCGCCGGCACGAGGGCATGCAGATCGCGGTGGGCGGCTGCCTCGCGCAGAAGGACCGGGCGACCGTCCTCGAGAAGGCTCCGTGGGTGGATGTCGTCTTCGGCACCCACAACATGGGCGCCCTGCCGACCCTGCTCGAGCGCGCACGACATAACGGCGAGGCGCAGCTGGAGATCCTGGAGAGCCTCGAGACGTTCCCCTCCACGCTTCCCACCAAGCGCGACGAGATCGCGAGCGGGTGGGTGTCCATCTCGGTGGGGTGCAACAACACGTGCACGTTCTGCATCGTGCCCGCCCTCCGCGGCAAGGAGAAGGACCGCCGACCGGGCGACATCCTCGCCGAGATCCAGGCGCTCGTCGACGACGGCGCGGTGGAGGTCACGCTGCTCGGCCAGAACGTCAACTCCTACGGCGTCGAGTTCGGCGACCGGCAGGCGTTCGGCAAGCTGCTGCGGGCCGCGGGCGCCATCGAGGGGCTGGAGCGCATCCGCTTCACGAGCCCCCACCCCGCCGCCTTCACCGACGACGTGATCGACGCGATGGCCGAGACGCCGGCGGTCATGCCGCAGCTGCACATGCCGCTGCAGTCCGGGTCCGACCGGATCCTCAAGGCCATGCGCCGCTCCTACCGGTCCGAGCGGTTCCTCGGGATCCTCGACCGGGTGCGTACGCGCGTCCCGGACGCGGCGATCACGACCGACATCATCGTCGGCTTCCCGGGGGAGACGGAGGAGGACTTCCAGGAGACCCTCCGCGTCGTCGAGGCGGCCCGCTTCTCCTCCGCGTTCACGTTCCAGTACTCCATCCGCCCGGGCACCCCCGCGGCGACGATGGAGGAGCAGGTGCCCGCCGACGTCGTGAAGGAGCGGTACGGGCGCCTCACCGCTCTGCAGGAGCGCATCAGCCACGAGGAGAACCAGCGCGTGGTCGGCCGCACGGTCGAGGTCCTCGTGAGCGCGCACGAGGGACGCAAGGACGGCGACACGCGCCGCGTCACCGGACGCGCCCAGGACGGCCGCCTCGTGCACCTCGACGTGCCCGAGGGCAGCGCCGAGCCGCGGCCCGGCGACGCGGTCGACGTCGAGGTCACCCGTGCGGCGCCGTTCCACCTCATCGCGGACTCGGTGGACGGCGCCCCGCTGCGCATCCGCCGCACCCGCGCAGGCGACGCATGGGAGCGGGCACAGGCCGACTCCTGCGGCGTGCCGACTCCGGCGACGGGCGCGAGCGCTGGCGCTGCGCCGCGCGTGTCGCTCGGACTGCCGACGCTCCGCGTGCCGACGACAGCTTCGACGTCCGCGCCCGTGGGCGACGGGTCCGCGCACCCGCGACACCGCGCGTGACCCCGATCGTCGCGGTCGTCGGCGCCACCGGCACCGGCAAGTCCGCGCTGTCCCTCGACATCGCGGAGCGGCTGCGGGCGGAGGGCCGCGCCGCGGAGATCGTCAACGCCGACGCCATGCAGCTCTACCGGGGGATGGACATCGGCACGGCCAAGCTGCCCGAGGTCGGACGGCGCGGCGTGCCGCACCACATGCTCGACGTCCTCGACGTGACCGCGGAGGCCACGGTCGCCGCGTACCAGGAGGAGGCGCGGAGGGCGATCGGCGGCATCCTCGAGCGCGGGGCCGTCCCGATCCTCGTGGGTGGCTCCGGCCTCTACGTCTCGTCGGTGCTCTTCGACTACGACTTCCCGGGGACCGACCCCGAGATCCGGCAGCGCCTGGAGCGGGAGCTCGAGGCGACCGGGCCGGGCATGATCCACCGGCGCCTCCGCGAGCTCGACCCGGTGGCGGCCCAGCGGATCGGCGCGCACAACGGGCGGCGCCTCGTGCGGGCGCTCGAGGTCGTCGAGATCACCGGTCCGCAGCCGGAGCGCGCAACCGCCGAGCCTCGCCCGTGGCATCCCGCGCGGATCCTGGCGCTCACGCTGCCGCGCGAGGAGCTCGTGCCGCGGCTCGACGCCCGCGTGTCCGGCATGTGGCGTGACGGCCTCGTCGACGAGGTCGCCGGGCTGCTGTCCGCCGGGCTGGCCGACGGGGTGACCGCCTCCCGCGCCATCGGCTACGCGCAGGCGGCACGGCAGCTCGCAGGGGAGCTCAGCGAGGAGGAGGCGATGGAGGAGACGCGCGCGCTCACCCGTCGCTACGCGCGCCGGCAGGTGTCGTGGTTCGGCCGCTACGCCGACGCCGTGCGGCTCGACGCGCGCGACGACCGCCTGCTCGAGCACGCGCTCGACGCCCTCCCGGCGGCGCGCCCGTAGGCTGGCGGGATGGCAGACCTGCAGTTCACCAAGGGCCAGGGCACGGGCAACGACTTCGTGCTGTTCGCGGATCCCGCGGGCGAGATCGACCTGACCGACACGCAGGTCCAGGCGCTCTGCGACCGCCACTTCGGCATCGGCGCCGACGGGACGATCCGCGCGGTGCTCTCGAGCCGCATCCCCGAGGGCCGTGCCGCTCTCGACGAGGACCCGGACGCCGAGTGGTTCATGGACTACCGCAACGTCGACGGCAGCCCCGCCGAGATGTGCGGCAACGGCATCCGCGTCTTCACGCTCTTCCTCATCGAGAACGGGCTCATCGAGCTGCCCCCGGGACGCACGGTCCCCATCGGCACGCGCGCCGGCGTGCGCGACGTGCAGCGCAGTGGATCCGGCTTCCAGGTCGACCTCGGCCGCTGGGCGCTCGCGGGCGGCGAGCCGCTCGTGCGCGCCAAGGACCTGCAGGTCGCGCGTCCCGGCCTCGGCATCGACGTGGGCAACCCGCACGTGGTCGTCGCGCTGTCGAGCGAGGACGAGCTCGCGGAGGCCGACCTCGCGTTCGCGCCGCAGCTGGATCCCGAGCCCGCCGAGGGCGCGAACGTCGAGCTCGTGGTGCCCGCGGATCCGCTCATCGTGGACGGTGTGGGCCACATCACCATGCGCGTGCACGAGCGGGGGAGCGGCGAGACGCTGAGCTGCGGCACGGGCGCCGCGGCGGCCGCCCTGGCGATCCGGCACTGGGCCGGCGCCGCCGCGCCGCACCAGTGGCGCGTGCAGCTGCCGGGCGGCGTGCTGGGCGTGCGGATGTTCCCGACCGAGGACGGCGAGCACGTCGGACTCTCCGGTCCCGCCGAGCTCGTCTTCGACGGGGTCGTGGCGCTGGCCTGATCCGATCGTCGTGTCGGCTGGCACGTCGGGAGATCCCGGGCATGCTCGCCGCGGTGGGGCTGGCGGGGTCGGGCTAGGAGTCCGCGCTGCGGTGCACCCGCAGCACCCGGAACCCCTTGTTGGACGCGGCGCGCGTCGTCTCGAGGCCCGCGGGCAGGGCGTCGACCAGCCAGCGCTGCAGCGAGTCGGATCCGAGGTTCCGCTGCACGACCAGCCACGCGTCGGCGTCCGGCGCGAGCCGCGGCATCCAGTCGAGCAGGATCTGGTGCAGCACCTCCTTGCCGACGCGGATCGGCGGGTTCGACCACACGGTCGCGAAGGAGAGGCCCTCGGGAACATCCCCGGGGAGCACGGCGTTGACGTTGTCGAGACCGAGGGACCGGGCGTTCGCCCGCGTCAGCTCGAGCGCCCGCTCGTTCACGTCGACCGCCCACACGGTGGCCGACGGCGCTCTGATCGCCAGATCGAGCGCCACGGGACCCCAGCCGCAGCCCACGTCCAGCAGATGCCCCTCGGCAGGGGGCGCGGGGACGTTGCGCAGCAGCACCAGGGTGCCCTGGTCGACGTGCTCGGGGCTGAAGACACCGCCCGCGGTCTCGACGTCGACCATCCGTCCGCCCAGCTCGACCGTGATCGTGCGGGTGCGCAGGGGCCCGGCCGGCGACGAGGAGAAGTAATGCGCGTCGGCCATGCACGGGACGATACCGGACGCCGACGCTACGATGGGAGCACATGACAACGCACGACGGGCACGACCACGAGCCCGCGGACACGACGACGACGTCCACCGAGAACATCGACCGGGACGACGTCGTCGCGCGCGTCCTCGGCCGAGCGGAGAACCGCTCGGCCGGATACGCCCTCTTCCGCGGATCCGGCGCGCAGGCGCTGTCCGCGGCACCCGACACGGAGCAGGGGTCGGACGGCGACCAGAGCGAGCGCGCCGATCGGCAGGCGCTCCGCCGCGTCCCGGGTCTCTCCACCGAGCTCGAGGACGTCACCGAGGTCGAGTACCGGCAGCTGCGGCTCGAGAACGTCGTGCTCATCGGCGTGTACTCGCAGGGATCCGTCGACGACGCCGAGAACAGCATGCGCGAGCTCGCCGCCCTGGCGGAGACCGCGGGTGCCGTCGTGCTCGACGGACTGCTGCAGCGCCGCCCCACGCCGGACCCCAGCACCTACTTCGGCCGCGGCAAGGCCGAGGAGCTGCGGGCCCTGGTGGCCGCGGTCGGCGCCGACACGGTGATCGCCGACACCGAGCTCGCCCCGAGCCAGCGGCGCGCGCTGGAGGACGTGGTGAAGGTCAAGGTCATCGACCGCACCGCTGTGATCCTCGACATCTTCAGCCAGCACGCCAAGAGCCGTGAGGGCAAGGCGCAGGTCGAGCTGGCGCAGCTCCAGTACCTCCTCCCGCGTCTGCGCGGCTGGGGCGACTCGATGTCGCGCCAGGCCGGTGGACAGGTGGGCGGCGCGGGCGCGGGCATGGGATCGCGCGGACCGGGTGAGACGAAGATCGAGCTCGACCGCCGGCGCATCAACACGCGCATGGCGCGTCTCCGCAAGCAGATTGCGGCGATGAAGCCCGCGCGCGACACCAAGCGCGCGAACCGCGACCGGCACTCCGTGCCGTCCGTGGCGATCGTCGGGTACACGAACGCCGGCAAGTCGTCGCTCCTCAACCGGGTGACGAAGGCGGGCGTGCTCGTCGAGAACGCGCTCTTCGCGACCCTCGACGCGACCGTCCGCAAGACCGAGACCGACCAGGGGCAGCTCTACACGCTGGCCGACACCGTCGGCTTCGTGCGGAACCTCCCGCACCAGCTCGTCGAGGCGTTCCGCTCGACGCTCGAGGAGCTCGCGGACTCCGACGTGCTCGTGCACGTCGTCGACGCGTCGCACCCGGATCCCGGAGCGCAGCTCGCGACCGTGCACGAGGTCATCGCCGAGGTGAACGCGTCGGCCATCCCGGAGATCGTCGTCTTCAACAAGAGCGACCTGGCGTCGGCGGACGACCGCGTCGTCCTCCGGGGCCTCGCGCCGCAGGGCGTGTTCGTCTCCGCGCGCACCGGCGAGGGCGTCGAGGAGCTGCGTCGGCGCATCGCCGAGCTGCTGCCGCAGCCGACCATCGAGGTCGACCTCCTGGTGCCGTTCGAGCACGGCGAGGTCGTCGCCATGCTGCACGACGGCGCCAAGGTGCTCGAGACCTCGTACGTGGAGGAGGGCACGCGCGTGCGGGCGCTCGTGACGGCCGAGCAGCAGGCCCAGGTCCAGGCGTACGCGGTGGCGCCCGCGGCCTGATCCGCGACACCGCACGCAGCAGAGCGGCCGATCCCCTCGGGGACCGGCCGCTTTCGTACGTCGTGCGCGGGGATCAGACGGAGCGCATGACCGCGACGACCTTGCCGACGACCTCCGCGAAGTCGCCGAGGATGGGCTCGAACGCGCTGTTGCGCGCCAGCAGCCAGGTGTGGCCGTCGCGCTGGCGGAACACCTTGACCGTGGCCTCGTCGTCGAGCATGGCCGCGACGATGTCGCCGTTCTCCGCGGTCTTCTGCTGCCGGACGACGACCCAGTCGCCGTCGCAGATGGCCGCGTCGATCATGGAGTCGCCCACGACACGGAGCATAAAGAGGTCGCCCTTGCCGACGAGCTGGCGGGGGAGGGGGAAGACCTCCTCGACCATCTGCTCGGCGGTGATGGGGATGCCGGCGGCGATGCGTCCGACCATGGGCACCATGGCCGCGTCGCCCACCGGGGTCGACGGCTCGCCGCTCTCCGCGGTACCGGTGCCGGGCAGGTCGATGAGGACCTCGAGGGCGCGCGGCCGGTTCGGGTCGCGCCGGAGGTAGCCGGAGAGCTCGAGCTGGTTGAGCTGGTGCGTGACGCTGGAGAGCGACGCGAGGCCGACGGCGTCGCCGATCTCGCGCATGCTCGGCGGGTAGCCCTGGCCGGCGATGGTGCGCTGGATGAACTCCAGGATCGAGATCTGCTTCTCGCTGAGGCTCTTGCGACGCCTCGTCGCGCCGCCTCCCGCTGCTCGCTCGTCCGTCATGCCACGGCCCGCCTCTCGTCGCCGACGCCTCCGCGGCACGGTCGACCCGGCGGGCCGACGCCCTCGCGGGGCGATGTCGGTGGTGCCCGATGGAATGGACACCAGGCACTCGAAACTGTATCCAGTCGACGCACCTCGGACAAACACCTGTTCGAGCGTGTCGTGGGCTCGGCGGCCGGATCGAGGCGATGAGGGCTTGCGGAGGGCTCGTTTCGAATGTATGTTCGGAACACAGCTTCGCACCCGGCTCTCCCGGCCGAGAGCCGGGTGCGAGCTGCCGGACCCGCATCGCATGCCGCACCGCACTGCACCGCCGGGTGCGTCGCATCGACGCCCCACCGTCTTGCACGAGAGGTCACCATGAACACCGCAGCCACCACCCCCGCCGTCACGTCCCCCGCCGTCACGTCCTCCGCATCCGACGCCGCCGTCGCGGAGGCCGCCGTCGTGCCCCGCACGCGCCTGCGCATCACGCGTCGAGGGCGCTTCGTCCTCACCGCACTGGTCGCAGCCCCGCTCGCGCTCGGTGCCGGCCTCGTCGCCCTCAACGGCGGCGCGGCCGTCGCGTCGAAGGACGCCGCGGGCACGACGTTCGAGTACGTCACCGTCTCGAGCGGCCAGTCCCTGTGGGACCTCGCCGAGGAGATCGCGCCGTCGGCCGACCCGCGGGACGTCATCGCCTCGGTCGTCGACCTCAACCGGCTGCCTACCTCGGACGTCGCGGCCGGCCAGCAGCTCGCCGTCCCCGCCCAGTACGCGCACTGATCCTCGGGCGTCGTCGCACGCCCGGCGCGGTCCGTCGTCGCGCTCCCGGTGGCGGCCGGGAGCGCGGCGGCCGGGGTCAACCGATCGGTAGCATAGAAGCCATGAGCACCCTCGCGCGCACCGCGCACGTCACGCGGCAGACCAGCGAGTCCAGCATCGACCTCCGGCTCGACCTCGACGGCACCGGTGCCTCCGAGATCAGCACGTCGGTGCCGTTCTACGACCACATGCTCACCGCGTTCGCGAAGCACTCGCTCACCGACCTCACGGTCACCGCCACGGGCGACACGCACATCGACGTGCACCACACCGTGGAGGACATCGGGATCGTCCTCGGTCAGGCCATCCGCGAGGCGCTCGGCGACAAGTCCGGCATCGCGCGCTTCGGCGACGCGCTCGTGCCGCTCGACGAGGCGCTGGTGCAGTCGGTCGTCGACATCTCCGGCCGTCCGTTCCTCGTCCACTCGGGCGAGCCCGCCGGGTTCGAGATGCACCTCATCGGCGGTCACTTCACCGGATCCATGGTCCGGCACGTCTTCGAGGCCATCACCTTCCACGCCGGGCTCACCGTCCACGTCACCGTGCTCGGCGGCCGCGACCCGCATCACATCGCCGAGGCGGAGTTCAAGTCGTTCGCGCGCGCCTTCCGCCAGGCGAAGGAGCTCGACCCGCGCGTGTCCGGCATCCCGTCCACGAAGGGCGCGCTGTGACGCGCCCCTCGGTCGTCGTCCTCGACTACGGGAGCGGCAACGTGCACTCCGCCGTCAAGGCGCTCGAGCTGGCCGGCGCCGACGTCGAGCTGACGGGAGACCCCAGGCGGGCGCATGAGGCCGACGGACTCCTCGTCCCGGGTGTCGGGGCGTTCTCCGCCGTCATGGCCGCGTTGCGCGCTGCCGGAGGCGACCGCGTGGTCGACCGCCGTCTCGCCGGCGGACGTCCCGTCCTCGGCATCTGCGTCGGAATGCAGGTCATGTTCGACCGCGGGGTCGAGCGCGACGTCGACGTCGCGGGCCTGGGGGAGTGGCCCGGCACGGTCGACCGGATCCAGTCCGACGTGCTCCCGCACATGGGCTGGAACAGCGTCGAGGTCCCCGAGGGATCCGCGCTGTTCGCCGGCCTCGAGGAGGAGCGCTTCTACTTCGTGCACTCGTACGCCGCACGCGCCTGGGGCATCGACCCGCTCCCGCCGCTGCCCGCGCCCCGCGTCACGTGGGCTACGCACGGCGAGCGGTTCGTCGCCGCCGTCGAGAACGGCCCGCTCACCGCCACGCAGTTCCACCCCGAGAAGTCGGGCGCAGCGGGGATCCGGCTGCTCGCGAATTGGCTCGGCACCCTCCGCGCCGCCTGACCCGCCCGACCCGCCGTCCCCGCGCGGCATCCCGCACGTCCGAGCCCATCGATGGAAGGCCCCCATGAGCGAGTTCACCAGCACCCCCCGTCTGACCCTGCTGCCCGCCGTTGACGTGGCGGGCGGCCAGGCCGTGCGGCTCACGCAGGGCGCGGCCGGAACCGAGACCGGCTACGGCGATCCCGTCGACGCCGCCCGCGACTGGGCGGAGCAGGGTGCCAAGTGGCTCCACCTGGTGGACCTCGACGCCGCGTTCGGCCGCGGCGACAACCTGTCGGTCATCTCCCGCGTGATCCGCGCCATCGACGGCGTGCAGATCGAGCTGTCCGGCGGCATCCGCGACGACCGCTCTCTCGACGTCGCGCTCGAGAGCGGCGCGACGCGCATCAACCTCGGCACCGCGGCGCTGGAGAACCCCGAGTGGGCCGCGAGCGTCATCGCGCAGCACGGCGAGGCCGTGGCGGTCGGGCTCGACGTCCGCGGCCGCACGCTCTCCGCGCGCGGCTGGACGCAGGACGGCGGGGACATCTGGGAGGTGCTCGAGCGCCTCGAGGACGCCGGGTGCGCTCGTTACGTGGTCACCGACGTCACCAAGGACGGCACGCTCCAGGGCCCGAACCTCCAGCTGCTCCGCGACGTGCTCGAGCGCACCGAGCGCCCCGTGGTCGCGTCCGGCGGCGTCTCGAGCCTCGACGACATCCAGGCGCTGCGCGAGCTCGTGCCGCTCGGCCTCGAGGGCGCCATCGTCGGCAAGGCCCTCTACGCCGGTGCGTTCACGCTCGGCGAGGCGCTCGACGTCGCCGGGGAGCGATGACCGGATCCACTCCGCACGCCGACTCGGCCGGGACCCCCTGGGCGGGCCGGTCGTTCGAGCCGACCCCGTTCCCGGATGACGACGGCTCCGCGCCGCCCGCGGTCGCCGAGGCGCTCGCGCGGCACGGTCGCGGCGAGGCCGGGCAGGCGGAGGTCGTGGACGCCCTCCGCGACGCGCGCCTGCTGATCCCGCTGGTCGCCCGGTTGGGCGACGAGGGCGAGGGCGCGCACGGGCTGAGGGCCGACAAGAGCGCCGAGCTGTCGATCATCACGGTCGCCGGTCCCGACGGTCGCACGGTCATGCCCGTCTTCACGTCCGTCGCCGCGATGGGCAGGTGGAACGCGAAGGCGCGTCCGGTGCCGGCCGACGCCGTCCGCATGGCGCTGGCCGCCGCGAGCGAGGAGACCGACCTCGTGGTCGTCGACCCGATGTCGGACACCGAGTTCGTGCTGCGCCGGCCGGCGGTGTGGGCCGTCGCGCGGTCGCTGCCGTGGATCCCCAGCCCCGAGGATCCCGACGTCGCCGCGGCGCTCCAGGCGAGCGTCGTCGAGGAGCCCGCGGTCGTGTCCCTGCGCACGGCGCCGGGTGATCCCCGGGCGCGCCTCGAGGGGCCTGAGCTGATGATCGTGCTCGAGCTCGTGGACGGGCTCGACCGCACGGCGCTCGATGCGCTGCTCGCGCGGCTGCAGGGGGAGTGGTCGCGGAGCGCGGTGCTAGCCGACCGCGTCGACAGCATGGGGCTCCGGATCACGTCGGCCGGCTGAGCCGCGCATCGCGCTCCGCCGCCGAGGCCGCCAGGAACCGGAGCGGCGAGGAGCCGGAGCCGCGTACAGCCGGCGCCGTCCGGCGCCGTCCGCCTAGGAGACGGGCCCCGTGTACTTCTCGCCCGGGCCCTTGCCGACGGCGTCGGGGTACGGGGACGCCTCGCGGAAGGCGAGCTGCAGGGAGCGCAGCCCGTCGCGGAGGCTGCGCGCGTGCTGGTCGCCGAGCTCCGGCGATGCGGCGGTGACGAGACCCGCGAGCGAGATGATGAGCTTCCGCGCCTCGGCCAGGTCGGTCTGCGTCGCGGGGTCGTCGGCGAGCCCGCACTTGACGGCGGCGGCGCTCATGAGGTGGACGGCCGTGGTCGTGATGACCTCGACGGCCGAGACCTCCGCGATGTCGCGCGCGTACTGGTCGGCGACGAAGTCGGCGGTGTCGTCGTCGGCGGCGCCCGCGGCGGGGGCGGGCGAGCCGGTCGCGACGTCGGGCTCCTCGAAGCGGTGGACGTGCGCGTCGGTCGGGGTCGTCGCGGGGTCGGGGGTCGGATCGGTCATTTCAGTCCTCGTGCTCGGGGCGGCAGGATGGCGGCGGACGGCGGCGGGACCCGGTCGGCGCCCGCCCTTCCGGGGCGGGCTCGGCGTCTGCTATGCTGATCGACGGCTCCGGGGCTGTCACAGTCCCGGTTCGAAAGAGGATTGATCTCCCACCCGCGCTTGACCGCCTCCTTAGGTTACCGGGTCGATTTCGCTCCCCCGTCCGAACGGCTCCCCTCACCGGGACCGCACGACGGGAGCCCCGCTCAGGCGGGGGCCCCACGGAAGTGCGGGCAAAGGGCGTGTTGCCGAGTACGACGGATCCGTCGCACCCTGGTGAAGAACTCTCCTCGTCTCGAATCCGAGCGGCTCACGAGCCGCCGGGCCACCCGAAGACACGAATAGGAGCAGTCCATCAGCGATCCCCGTACCAACGATCGAATCCGAGTTCCCGAGGTTCGCCTCGTTGGCCCAGCAGGCGAGCAGGTCGGCGTCGTATCCATCGACGTCGCACTCCGGCTCGCGCAGGAAGCCGACCTCGACCTCGTCGAGGTCGCGCCCAATTCCAAGCCCCCCGTGGCGAAGATCATGGACTACGGCAAGTTCAAGTACGAGGCCGCGCAGAAGGCCAAGGAAGCGCGTCGCAACCAGGCGAACACCATCCTCAAGGAGGTGCGCTTCCGCCTGAAGATCGACAAGCACGACTACGAGACCAAGCGCAAGCGCGCCGAGGGCTTCCTGCAGGACGGCGACAAGGTCAAGGCCATGATCCTGTTCCGCGGGCGCGAGCAGTCGCGTCCGGACCAGGGCGTGCGACTGCTCAAGATGTTCGCGGAGGACGTCGCCGAGTTCGGCAGCGTCGAGTCCACCCCCACGATCGACGGCCGCAACATGGTCATGGTCATCGGACCGCACAAGAACAAGTCCGAGGCCAAGGCCGAGGCCAACGCGAAGCGCGACGCCACCAAGGCGAGCGCACGAGAAGCGAGAGAAGAGAACAATGCCTAAGCAGAAGACGCACTCAGGTGCCAAGAAGCGTTTCAAGGTCACCGGCAGCGGCAAGATCATGAAGCAGCAGGCGGGCATGCGACACAACCTCGAGGTCAAGTCCTCCAAGCGCAAGGCGCGACTCAACCAGGACCAGCCCCTGGCCAAGGCCGACATGAAGGTCGCCAAGAAGCTCCTCGGCCGCTAGGCCCCTCGTCGTCCGCGACACCTGAACTCGAATAGGAATCACTGAAATGGCAAGAGTCAAGAGGGCCGTCAACGCCCACAAGAAGCGTCGGGTCATCCTCGAGCGCGCCGCCGGCTACCGCGGGCAGCGCTCGCGCCTGTACCGCAAGGCCAAGGAGCAGGTCACCCACTCCCTCGTCTACGCGTACCGCGACCGCCGTGCGAAGAAGGGCGAGTTCCGCCGCCTCTGGATTCAGCGCATCAACGCCGCCGCTCGTGCGAACGGCCTCACGTACAACCGCCTCATCCAGGGCCTCTCGCTGGCCGGCGTCCAGGTCGACCGTCGCATCCTCGCGGAGCTCGCGGTCCACGAGCCCGCCACCTTCGCGTCGCTCGTGCAGACGGCCAAGACCGCCCTGCCCGCGAACACCTCGGCCCCCAAGGTCGCGGCGAACGCTTAGCACGTCCCACTCCACCGCCGACGGCGCGTCCCCATCAGGGGGCGCGCCGTTAGTGTTGCAGGCATGCTCGACTACCCCCGCTCTCCGCGTGTCCGTGGCGTCGCCAAGCTCGCGAAGCGGGATGCGCGCGCCGACACGGGCCTGTTCCTCCTCGAGGGGCCGCAGGCCGTCTCGGAGGCGCTCGCCTTCCGACCTGACCTCGTCCAGGAGCTGTTCGCGACGCCCACGGCCCTCGACCGCTACCCGGACCTCGCGCGCGCCGTCCGCGAGTCGGGCATCGAGGTCGAGTTCGTCACCGAGGACGTCATCGCGTCCATGGCCGACACCGTCACCCCGCAGGGCGTCGTCGGCGTGTGCCGCCAGTTCCCGACGTCGCTCAAGCAGATCCTCGGCGACGAGCCGCTCCTCATCGCGATCCTCGAGGAGGTGCGCGACCCCGGCAACGCGGGCACCATCATCCGCGCGGCCGACGCCGCGGGAGCCGACGCGGTGATCCTCACGGGCCGCTCCGTCGACCTCTACAACCCCAAGGTCGTGCGCGCCACGACGGGCTCGCTCTTCCACCTGCCGGTGGCGATCATGCCCGAGCTCGACGCCGTGCTCGAGCGGGTCAGGGCCGCTGGGCTGCAGGTCCTCGCCGCGGACGTGAAGGGCGACGACCTCCTCGCGGAGCGCACGTCGGGCGGCCTCGCGGGCCCCACCGCGTGGCTCTTCGGCAACGAGGCCCGCGGCCTCCAGGACGAGCACCTCGCCCTCGCCGACCGCGCCGTCGTCGTGCCGATCTACGGCCAGGCCGAGTCGATGAACCTCGCGACGGCCGCCTCCGTCTGTCTCTACGAGTCCGCGTTCGCCCAGCGCGCCTGACCATCCCGCGTCGGACACCACTCACGCGTCAGCCGTGGCGACCCGCGTCGACACCGCCTCTGATCTGCGCAAACGCGGCCACCGCGTCACGATGGGGTGACGATGCCCCGCGGAAACGCGGACGAAACACCGTCATGGATATGGTGTTCGCATGGAGCAGAGCCCGACGGCGGACCCCGCCTCGCCCGCCGCAGCAGCGGTCGGCGAGCCCCTGGTCGTCGTATCCCACGTCAACAAGCACTTCGGGGACCTGCACGTCCTCAAGGACATCTCGACCACGGTCAACCGCGGCGAGGTCGTCGTCGTCATCGGCCCCAGCGGGTCGGGCAAGTCGACGCTGTGCCGCGCGATCAACCGGCTCGAGACCATCGACGACGGCACCATCACGATCGACGGCCAGGACCTCCCGTCCGAGGGCGCCGAGCTCGCGCGCCTCCGCGCGGACGTCGGCATGGTCTTCCAGTCCTTCAACCTCTTCGTGCACAAGACCGTGCTCGAGAACGTGACGCTCGGGCCCATCAAGGTGCGCAAGCAGGGCAAGGCCGAGGCGGAGAAGCGGGCGATGGAGCTCCTCGACCGCGTCGGCGTCGCCAACCAGGCGCAGAAGATGCCGGCCCAGCTCTCCGGCGGCCAGCAGCAGCGCGTCGCGATCGCCCGCGCGCTGGCGATGGACCCGAAGCTGATCCTGCTCGACGAGCCGACATCGGCCCTCGACCCGGAGATGATCACCGAGGTCCTCGACGTCATGGTCGGCCTCGCGAAGGACGGCATGACGATGATGGTCGTCACCCACGAGATGGGCTTCGCCCGCAAGGCCGCGGACCGCGTGATCTTCATGGCCGACGGCGCCATCGAGGAGGACACGACGCCCAGCGCGTTCTTCGACGACCCGCAGAGCCCGCGCGCGAAGGACTTCCTCTCGAAGATCCTCGCCCACTGACGCGCGGAGGGCACGCGCCCTCCCGCACCCGCATCCGGACGCCGCCGAGGCAGGCGCGTCCGGGCGCCGCACCACCGGCACGACCCGCACCATGCACCTCGCACCACGAGCGATCCCCATCGCGTCCGTCATCCACCTCACCACCCAAGGAACGGGAACCATGAAGAACAGGAAACTGACCATCGCCGCAGCCGCTGCGATCGTCGTCGTCGCCCTCACCGGCTGCGGCGCCGCGGGCAGCGCGTCGAACAGCGGCATCGACGCCGGCACGAACGCTCCCGAGAACGGCGACGGCCCCTACAAGCTCGAGCTCACCGAGAACCCCACCTTCGACGAGGGCACCACGATGGCGCGCCTCGCGGCGGCGGGCGAGATGAAGGTCGGCACCAAGTACGACCAGCCGCTCTTCGGCCTCGCGGGCCTCGACGGCAAGCCCGCGGGCTTCGACGTCGCGATCGCGGCGCTCATCGCCAGCAAGATGGGCATCCCGTTCGACGGCATCACGTTCACGGAGACGGTGTCCGCGAACCGCGAGCCCTTCATCCAGAACGGCTCGGTCGACGCGGTCGTCGCGACCTACACGATCAACGACAAGCGCAAGGAGGTCGTGGGCTTCGCGGGACCGTACTACGTCGCCGGCCAGGCGCTCATGGTCCTCGCGGACGACACCACGATCAACACGCCCGAGGACGTGCGCGGCAAGCAGGTCTGCTCCGTGGCCGGATCCACCCCCGCCGCGAACATCGAGGCCACCTTCGGCGCCGTCGTCGTGCCGACCGACGTGTATAGCAAGTGCCTCGACCCGCTGCGCAACGGCCAGGTGTCCGCGGTCACGACCGACAACGTGATCCTCTCCGGCTTCATCGACCAGAACGAGGGCGAGTTCAAGCTCGTCGGCGGCGGCGAGACCTTCACCCAGGAGCCCTACGGCATCGGCATCGCCAAGGGCGACGAGGCGTTCCGCACGTTCATCAACGACACGCTGCAGGAGGCCTACGACGACGGCACCTGGGCGCGCCTGTTCGAGGCGACGGCCGGCACGGTCATCGACACCCCGGAGCCCCCGGCGATCGACCGCTACTAGCCCCACCGGGTCCCGCGTGCGCCGATGCGCGCGCGGGACCCTCCCTCGTCCGGGCGCCCGACCCGGATCCGACCATCGCCCGGCCGCGCCGGGTGCAGACCATAGGAGGTGCGCCGTGGATGTGATCCTCGACAATCTCGACGTGTTCCTGCGGGGGTTCGGCGGCACGCTGCGCCTCCTCCTCACCACGGTGCTGTTCGCGCTCCCGCTGGGGGTCGTGATCGCCGCGATGAGGATCTCGCCCGTCGCGAGCCTCCGCGCCACCTCCACGATCTACGTCGAGCTGCTGCGGAACACCCCGCTGCTGCTCGTCTTCACCTTCTTCAGCGTCGTGATCACCTCGATCTCGGGCGCGCTGCCGTTCATGACGGCCGCGGTGCTCGCGCTCACGCTCTACACGGCGCCGTTCTTCGCCGAGGCGATCCGCTCGGGCATCAACAGCGTGCCCGTCGGCCAGGCCGAGGCCGCGCGCAGCATCGGGCTGACGTTCTCGCAGACGCTCGGGTCGGTGATCCTGCCGCAGGCCGTCCGCACCGTCATCCCGCCGCTGATCAACGTCGTCATCGCCCTCACCAAGAACACGTCGATCGCGGGCGCCTACTTCATCTACGAGCTGTTCAACGTGGGCCGCGACGTCGCGAACGCGAACGGGGACGCGGTCGTCTGGGTGTTCGTGGGCGTCGCGTTCTTCTACCTCATCATCACGGTCCCGCTCGGTCAGCTGGCGGACCACCTCGAGAAGCGAGTGGCGGTCTCCCGATGAGCCAGGTCCTCTACGACGTGCCCGGCCCGAGGGCCCGCCGTCGCTCCCGCGTCCTCTCCGTCGTCACGGGTGCCATCGTCGTGGCCGTGCTCGCCTTCGCCGCCGTGAAGCTGCAGCAGGCCGGGCAGTTCAGCCCCGACATCTGGCTCGTGCTCAACGACCCGCTCGTCTGGCAGCTCCTCCTGCGCGGCCTCGTCGTGGTGCTGCAGTCGGCCGCGGTGGCCGCCGTCCTCGCGATCCTCCTCGGCATGGTGCTCGCGCTCCTGCGCATGAGCGAGCACCGCGTGATCCGCTACGCCGTCACCGTCGTGCTCGAGTTCTTCCGCGGCATGCCCGTGCTGCTGATGATGCTGTTCATCTACCTGATCTTCCCGATCGGGCCGTACTGGTCGGTCGTCACGGCGCTCACGCTCTACAACGGCGCGATCATCGGCGAGGCCCTCCGTTCCGGCATCCTCGGCCTGCCGCGCGGACAGCGCGAGGCGGGGCTGGCGATCGGGCTCCGGCCGCTGCAGAACCGGCTGCTGGTGGAGTTCCCGCAGGCGTTCCGGACGATGCTGCCGATCATCGTCGCCCAGCTCGTGGTGCTCATCAAGGACACCGCGCTCGGCACCATCGTCAGCCTCGTCGGACTCACCAAGCAGGGCGAGCTGATCCTCGAGGCCACGAGCCGGGCCAACTCGCTGCCGATCTTCGTGGTCATGGTGGGCATGTACCTGGTGCTCAACCTCTCGGTGTCGACCATCGCGCGGCGGCTCGCCAGGAAGCGCGGACCGCGCGTCGCGAAGACCGTCGCGGCCGGGACCTCGCAGGGCGCGTAGCCGCGTCGCGTAGCCGCGTCGCGAGGCCGGTCGCGGGCGGGGAGCGCGACCCCCGCTCGGTAGACTCGGGCCTCATGTCCGAATCCCAGATCTCCGAGGAGACCGTCGGCGCCGCCGTGGAGCAGGCGATGGCCGCGCTCGCCGCGACCACCGACTCCGCGTCGCTCGCCCAGGCGCGCTCCGCCCACATCGGCGAGGCGTCGCCGCTCGCCCGGCTGAACGGATCGCTCCGCTCGCTGCCGCCCGAACAGCGCAAGGACGCGGGCAAGCTCGTCGGCCAGTCGCGCGCCCGCGTGACGCAGGCGTTCCAGGCCCGCGAGGCGGAGATCCAGGAGCAGGAGGCCGCCGAGAGGCTCGTCGCCGAGGCCGTCGACGTCACCGCGCTGCCGAGCCGCTGGCGCGCCGGCGCCCGCCACCCGCTCACCATGCTCGAGGAGCGCATCGCCGACATCTTCGTCGGCATGGGCTGGCAGGTGAACGAGGGCCCCGAGCTCGAGAGCGAGTGGTTCAACTTCGACGCGCTCAACTTCCCGCCGGATCACCCGGCGCGCGCCATGCAGGACTCCTTCTACGTGGATCCGACCGACGCGCACCTGGTGCTCCGCACGCACACCTCGCCCGTGCAGATCCGCACGCTGCTCGCCGACGAGCTGCCCGTCTACACGATCGCCCAGGGCCGCACCTTCCGCAGCGACGAGCTCGACGCGACGCACACGCCCGCGTTCCGCCAGATCGAGGGCATCGCGATCGACCGCGGCCTCACCATGGCGCACCTGCGCGGCACGCTCGAGCACTTCGCGCGCTCGATGTTCGGACGCGAAGCGCGCGTCCGCCTGCGCCCCAACTACTTCCCCTTCACCGAGCCGAGCGCCGAGATGGACGTCTGGCACCCGGCCGCCGCGGGCGGACCCCGCTGGATCGAGTGGGGCGGCTGCGGGATGGTGAACCCGAACGTGCTGCGCTCCGCGGGGATCGACCCGGACGAGTACCAGGGCTTCGCGTTCGGCATGGGCACCGAGCGCACCCTCATGTTCCGCAACGACCTCTCCGACATGCGCGACATCGTCGAGGGCGACATCCGATTCGGCGCGCAGTTCGGGATGGTGGTGTAGTCGTGAGGATCCCGATCAGCTGGCTCGGCGAGCACGTCGAGCTCCCCGCGGGGGTCACCCCCGAGGACGTCCACGCGTCGCTCGTGAAGGTGGGTCTGGAAGAAGAGGACGTGCACGCGTTCTCGATCTCCGGCCCCGTCGTCGTCGGGCAGGTGCTCGAGGCGAGCCCCGAGCCCCAGACCAACGGCAAGACCATCAACTGGTGCTCCGTCCGCGTCGCGCCCGAGGGCGCCACGGCCGCCGACGGCGGCGAGGACGTGCGCGGCATCGTCTGCGGCGCGCACAACTTCGTCGTCGGCGACAAGGTCGTGGTGAGCCTGCCCGGTGCGGTGCTGCCCGGCCCGTTCCCCATCAGCGCGCGGAAGACCTACGGCCACGTGTCCGACGGCATGATCGCGTCGTCGCGGGAGCTGGGTCTCGGGGAGGAGCACGACGGGATCCTCGTCCTCTCCACGCTCGGGCTCGACCCCGAGGTCGGCACGGACGCGCTCGCGCTCCTGCACCTCGACGACCAGGCGGTCGAGGTCAACGTCACGCCCGACCGCGGCTACGCGTTCTCGATCCGCGGCATCGCCCGGGAGTACGCGCACGCCACGGGCGCCGCGTTCACCGACCCCGCCGACGCGCTCGCGCTGCTCGCGGCCGACGCACCGGTCCAGGGGGTCGAGGTGCGCGTCGACGACGCCGCCCCGATCCGCGGCCGCGTCGGCGCCGACGTGTTCGTCACGCGCGTGGTCTCCGGCCTCGACCTCTCCCGGCCCACCCCGCCGTGGATGGTCTCGCGGCTCACGCTCGCGGGCGTCCGGTCGATCTCCCTGGCCGTCGACATCACGAACTACGTCATGCTCGAGCTCGGCCAGCCGCTGCACGCCTACGACCTCGATCGGCTGCAGGGCGGCATCGTCGTCCGCCGCGCCGCTGAGGGCGAGACGCTCGTCACGCTCGACGGACGCGAGCGCGCGCTGCACGTCGAGGACCTCGTCATCGCCGACGGCTCGGGACCGGTGGGGCTCGCGGGCGTCATGGGCGGCGCGGCCACCGAGATCGGCGCGGGCACGAGCCGCGTGCTGATCGAGGCGGCGGGCTTCGACCCGGTCTCCATCGCGCGCACCGCTCGCCGGCACAAGCTGCCGAGCGAGGCGTCCAAGCGCTTCGAGCGGGGCGTGGATCCCCGCATCGCCCCCGCCGCCGCCGCACGCGCGGTGCAGCTCCTCGAGGAGCTGGCCGGCGGCCACGCGGAGGGCCTCGGCTCGATCCTCGACACGACCGCCCCGCGCGAGGCCGTCGAGCTGTCGCTGGCGTACCCGGCGTCGCTCGTCGGCGTCGACTACACCGCGGACGAGGTGCGCCACGCGCTCGTCGACGTTGGCTGCGCGCTCGAGGAGCGCGACGGTGTGCTCGTCGTCACGCCGCCGACGTGGCGTCCGGACCTGCGCCACCGCGCCGACCTCGTGGAGGAGGTCGCGCGCATCGTCGGCTACGACCGGATCCCCGCCGTGCTGCCCGTCGCACCCCCCGGCCGCGGGCTCACCGCCGCGCAGCGCCTCCGTCGTCAGGCCTCGATCGCGCTTGCCGCGGGCGGGCTCACCGAGGTGATGGGCTCGCCGTTCGCGTCCGAGGCGCAGAACGCGCGCTTCGGCGCGGCCGATCGCGACGACGCCCCTGCGGTGCGCCTCGCGAACCCGCTCGACGTCGCGTTCCCGTTCCTCCGCCGCTCGCTGCTGCCGGGGCTCGTCGACATCGCGCGGCGGAACCTCTCGCGCGGATCCACCGACCTCGCGATCTTCGAGACCGGCACCGTCTTCCTGCCCCGCGCCGGCGTCGCCTACGGCTCTCCCGAGATGCCGCCGGGTGCCGCGCGCCCCGACGCGGACGCGCTGCGGGCGCTCGACGCGGGCATCCCGCCGCAGCCGCGCCACGTCGGCGTGCTGATCCTCGGCGACGCCGTCCCGAAGCAGCCGGGCACCCCCGCGCAGCGCGCGGGCCTCGTCGACGCGCTCGACGCGGTGCGGCAGCTCGCGCACGCGGTGGGCGTGGAGATCCGCTTCGAGCAGGGCGCCCACATCGCCCTGCACCCGGGTCGCACGGCCGCGGTCGAGGCCGTGACCGCCGACGGCCCCGTCATCGTGGGATTCGCGGGCGAGCTCCTGCCCGCGCTCGCCGCCGAGCTCGACCTGCCCGAGCGCGTGGCGCTGGCCGAGGTCGACCTCGACCGGCTCGTCGAGCTCGCGGGCGGCGCCGTCGAGGTGCGCACGCTCACCTCGATGCCCGTCGCCACGCAGGACCTCAGCCTCGTGGTGCCGCTCGACGTCCCGGCCGGGGAGCTGCTCCGCACGGTGGTCGAGGGCGCGGGCGAGCTCCTCGAGACCGCCCGGCTCGTCGACGACTACCGCGGCCCCGGAGTCGCGGACGGCACCCGCTCGCTCACGCTCGCGCTCCGCTTCCGCGCGCCCGACCGCACGCTGACCGCGGCGGAGGCGAGCGCGGCCCGCGACGGATCCGTGCGGCTCGCCGCCGAGCGCTTCGGCGCGGCGCTGCGCGAGTAGCCCGGCGCGCACCTGGCGCGACGCGCGGGCGGGCCCCTCCCGGGAGGGGCCGCCCGCGCTGTCGTCCGGCCTGCCGCCCGGCGGGGCCCCTCCGGCACCGGCACTAGATTTGAGGCATGTCATTCTCAGTCGCCGTCGCGGGCGCCAGCGGCTATGCCGGCGGGGAGCTCCTCCGCCTGCTCGCCGACCACCCGCGCCTCGAGGTCCAGACGCTCACCGCATTCCAGAACGCGGGCGAGCGTCTGCGTGAGGTGCACCCGCACCTCACCTCGTACGCCGACCGCACCTTCGTCGAGACGACGGCCGAGCAGCTGGCCGGCCACGACGTGGTCTTCCTCGCGCTGCCGCACGGCAAGTCGGGCGCCATCACGGCCGAGCTCGACGACCAGACGCTCGTGGTCGACTGCGGCGCCGACCACCGGCTCGTCGACGAGGCCGCGTGGGACGCGTTCTACGGCGGCGACTTCGCGGGCGCCTGGCCGTACGGCCTGCCCGAGCTGCTGCACGCGGAGGAGGGTGGCACCCAGCGCACGCGCCTGTCGGGCGTGAAGCGGATCGCCGTCCCCGGCTGCAACGTCACCGCCATCACGCTCGGGCTCCAGCCCGGGATCCGCGCGGGGGTCATCGAGCCGGAGGACGTGGTCGCCGTGCTCGCCGTCGGCCCGTCCGGCGCCGGACGGTCCCTCCGCACCAACCTGCTGGCGAGCGAGATCCTCGGATCCGCCAGCGCCTACGCGGTCGGGGGCACCCACCGCCACACGCCGGAGATCCGGCAGAACCTCGAGACGGCGGGCGGCGGGCACGTGAGCGTCTCGTTCACGCCCGTACTCGTGCCGATGGCCCGGGGGATCCTCGCCACGGCCACCGCGCGCCTCGCCCCCGGCTTCTCCGCGCACGACGTCCGTGCGGCGTGGGAGCTCGCCTACGCCGACGAGCCCTTCGTGCACCTCCTGCCGGAGGGGACGTTCCCGAACGTGTCCGACGTCACGGGATCCAACACCGCGCTCGTGGGCCTCGCCATCGACGAGGCCGCCGGGCGCGTCGTCACGGTCACGGCCATCGACAACCTGGTCAAGGGCACGGCGGGCGCGGCGATCCAGTCGGCCAACATCGCGCTCGGGCTGCCCGAGGCCATGGGCCTCCCGGTGAACGGGGTGGCCCCGTGAGCGTCACCGCCGCGCGCGGCTTCGTCGCCGGAGGCGTCGCCGCCGGCCTCAAGTCCACGGGCGCGCTCGACGTCGCCCTCGTCCGCAACACCGGGCCGTCGCAGGCCGCCGCGGCGGTCTTCACCAGCAACCGCTGCCAGGCGAACCCCATCCTCTGGTCGCGCCAGGTCATCGGCGACGGCCGGGTGAGCGCCGTCGTCCTCAACTCGGGCGGCGCCAACTGCTACACGGGATCCCGCGGGTTCCAGGTCACGCACGCCACCGCCGAGGCGGTCGGCCGCGCGCTCGACGTCTCCAGCGGCGACGTGCTCGTCTGCAGCACCGGCCTCATCGGCGAGCAGCTCCCGCTCGAGAAGCTCGAGGACGGGGTCGCCCGCGTGGCCGTCGCGCTCGCCGAGGACGGCGGGGACGACGCGGCACGCGCCATCATGACCACCGACACGAAGCCCAAGCAGTCCGTCCGCGCGTCCGACGCCGGCTGGACGGTCGGCGGCATGGCCAAGGGCGCGGGCATGCTCGCGCCGGGCCTCGCCACCATGCTCGTGGTCATCACCACCGACGCCGACCTCGACAGCGCCGCGCTCGACGCGGCCCTCCGCGAGTCCACGCGCGTCACCTTCGACCGCCTCGACTCCGACGGCTGCATGTCGACCAACGACCAGGTCACGCTCCTGGCGTCGGCCGCATCGGGCGTCGTGCCCGACGCCGACGCGTTCCAGGCCGCGCTCACCGCGGTGTGCGCCGACCTCGCCGAGCAGCTCCAGGCCGACGCCGAGGGCGCCGCGCACGACATCGCCATCGAGGTCGTGCACGCCGCATCCGACGCCGACGCCGTCGAGGTGGGACGGGCGGTCGCCCGCAGCAACCTCTTCAAGGCCGCCGTCTTCGGCAACGACCCCAACTGGGGTCGCGTGCTCGCGGCCGTCGGCACCACGGGCGCAGCCTTCGACCCCTACGGCATCGACGTCGCCATCAACGGCGTCGAGGTGTGCCGCGCCGGCGAGCCGCACGAGAGCCGCGACCTGGTGGACCTCCACCCGCGCGCCGTGCACGTCCTCATCGACCTGCACGCGGGCGACGCGACCGCGACGATCCTCACCAACGACCTCACGCACGACTACGTGCACGAGAACAGCGCGTACGCCAGCTGATGGGCGACGCAGACGGGACGGACGTGACCGCCATCGCGCAGCAGGCCGCCGACCGCGACCAGGCGCAGGCGGAGTCGAAGGCCGCGATCCTCATCGAGTCGCTCTCGTGGCTCCAGCGCTTCCACGACCGCATCGTGGTCGTGAAGTTCGGCGGCAACGCCATGGTCGACGAGGAGCTCACGCGCACCTTCGCCGAGGACGTCGTGTACCTCCGCTACGCCGGCCTCCGACCGGTCGTCGTGCACGGCGGCGGCCCGCAGATCAGCGCGATGCTCACGCGCCTCGGCATCGATAGCGAGTTCCGCGGGGGATACCGCGTCACCACGCCCGAGGTCCTCGAGGTCGTGCGCATGGTGCTCACCGGGCAGGTCAGCCGCGACGTCGTGCGCGGCATCAACGCGCACGGGCCCCTCGCGGCCGCCGTCTCGGGCGAGGACGCCGGGCTCTTCACCGGCCGCCGCCGCGGTGCCGTGGTCGACGGCGTCGAGGTCGACCTCGGCCTCGTCGGCGACGTCGTGTCGGTGGATCCCACGGCCGTGCTCGCGCAGCTCGACGCCGGCCGCATCCCGGTGGTCTCCTCCATCGCGCCGGACGAGTCCGATCCCGCCGTGTCGCTCAACGTCAACGCGGACGCCGCGGCTGCCGCGCTCGCCGTGGCCCTCGGCGCCGAGAAGCTCGTGATCCTCACCGACGTCGCCGGCCTGTACCGCGACTGGCCCGACCGCGGATCGCTCGTCTCCGACATCCGCGCCGACGAGCTCCGCGCCCTGCTGCCGTCGCTCGAGTCGGGCATGATCCCCAAGATGGCGGCGTGCCTCGAGGCCGTCGACGGGGGAGTGCCCAAAGCCGCGATCATCGACGGCCGCATCCCGCACTCGATGCTCCTCGAGATCTTCACCACGAACGGAATCGGAACGGAGGTCGTGCCCGCATGACCACGACCCAGCCAGAGCGCCGCACCACCCAGACCGAGAGCGAGTGGTCCGACCGCTTCCAGGCCGCGATGATGCGCTCATCGCCGCCGCCGCTCGCCATGCTCGTCCGCGGCGAGGGCTGCCGCGTGTGGGACTCGACCGGCCGCGAGTACCTCGACTTCCTCGCGGGCATCGCCGTCAACTCCCTCGGGCACGCGCACCCGGCGCTCATCCGGGCGGTCACCGAGCAGGTGTCCACGCTCGCGCACGTGTCCAACTACTTCGCGACGCCGCCGCAGATCGCGCTCGCCGAGCGCCTCCGCCGCATCACGGGCGCCGGCGACACCGGCCGCGTCTACTTCGGCAACTCCGGCGCCGAGGCGAACGAGGCGGCCTTCAAGCTCGCCCGCCGCAACGGATCCGACAGGCGCACGCGCGTCATCACGCTGCAGGGCTCCTTCCACGGCCGCACGATGGGCGCGCTCGCGCTCACCGGGCAGCCCGCGCTGCAGACGCCGTTCCTCCCGCTCCCCGGCGGCGTCGAGCACATCGCGCCGACCCTCGAGGCGCTCGAGGCGGCGATCGACGACACCGTCCAGGCGCTCATCCTCGAGCCGATCCAGGGCGAGGCCGGCGTCGTCGACCTGCCCGCCGGGTTCCTCCGCCGCGCCCGCGAGCTCACGCGGCAGCACGGCGCGCTGCTCATCCTCGACGAGATCCAGACGGGCGTCGGCCGCACGGGCCGCTGGTTCGCCTACGAGCACGAGGGCGTGCGGCCGGATGCGGTCACCATCGCCAAGGGCATCGCGGGCGGCGTGCCGATCGGCGCGCTCGTGGCCTTCGACGCCGCGGCCGACCTCCTGCAGAAGGGCCAGCACGGATCCACGTTCGGCGGCAACCCGCTCGCGACGGCGGCCGGGAACGCCGTGCTCACGGAGATCGAGGACGCCGGGCTCGTGGAGAACGCGCGTGTGCGCGGCGAGGAGATCCGCGCGTCCATCACCGGCCTCGACTCCCCGCTCGTCGCCGAGGTCCGCGGGCGCGGCCTCCTCATCGGCGTGGGCCTCCACCACGAGGACGGCGGACGCATCGCGGCCGCCGCGCTCGGCGAGGGGCTCATCATCAACGCGCCGAACGCCCGCAGCCTCCGCATCGCGCCGCCGCTCATCGTGGGTGACGCCGAGGTGCGCGACTTCCGCGGGCGGTTCGCGCGGGCGCTGGCGCACCTGCGCTGACCCGGGCGGGGAGCCGGCCGATGCGACCGCGCGCGCTCCCCGCCGACCCGTCGGCGCACCCCCGCGCGGGGGTGCCCGCGGACGGATCCGCCCCCGCACGTCCCCTAGGCTTGAGCGATCCCGAGTCCCCCGAGAGCGAGCGATGCGATGACCCGCCACTTCCTGCGCGACGACGACCTGAGCCCGGCCGAGCAGGCCGAGGTGCTCGATCTGGCGGTGCAGCTGAAGCGCGAGCGCTGGTCCGAGCGCCCCCTCGCGGGTCCGCAGACCGTCGCCGTCATCTTCGACAAGTCCTCCACCCGCACGCGCGTCTCGTTCGCCGTCGGCATCGCGGACCTCGGCGGCGTCCCGCTCGTCATCAGCACCGCCAACAGCCAGCTCGGCGGCAAGGAGACCGCGAGTGACACCGCGCGCGTGCTCGAGCGCCAGGTCGCGGCCATCGTGTGGCGCACGTACGCGCAGTCGGGCCTCGAGGAGATGGCCGCGGGAACCACGGTCCCCGTCGTCAACGCCCTCTCGGACGACTTCCACCCGTGCCAGATCCTCGCCGACCTGCTCACCATCCGCGAGCACCGCGGCGACCTCGCCGGCCAGACCCTCGTCTTCCTCGGCGACGGAGCGAGCAACATGGCGCACTCCTACCTCCTCGGCGGCGTCACGGCCGGCATGCACGTGCGCATCGCCGCCCCCGCGGGCTACGTGCCCGCCGCGGTCGTCGTGGCCGACGCCGAGCGCATCGCCGCGACCACCGGCGGCTCGGTCCGGATCCTCGCCGACCCCGTCGAGGCCGTCACCGGCGCCGACGTCGTCATCACCGACACCTGGGTGTCGATGGGCCGCGAGGAGGAGAAGGCCCAGCGCCTGGCCGAGCTCGGCGCCTACCAGGTCACGACCGAGCTCATGGCGCACGCGGTTGACGACGCCATCTTCCTGCACTGCCTTCCCGCCGACCGCGAGTACGAGGTGGCCGCCGAGGTCATCGACGGCCCGCAGTCGGTGGTCTGGGACGAGGCGGAGAACCGCCTGCACGCCCAGAAGGCGCTGCTCGTCTGGCTCCTGCGCCAGTCCTGACGCAGCCCGCACACCCCGAGACACCTCAGCAACGAAACGGAGAACGGCATGGCCGAACGCGTGGTACTGGCATATTCCGGCGGACTCGACACCTCGGTCGGCATCGGCTGGCTCAAGGACGCGACGGGCAAGGAGGTCGTGGCCCTCGCCGTCGACGTCGGCCAGGGCGGCGAGGACATGGAGGTCATCCGGCAGCGCGCGCTCGACTGCGGCGCGGTCGAGGCCGTCGTGGTGGATGCGAAGGACGAGTTCGCGGACGACTACATCGTCCCCGCGCTCAAGGCCAACGCCCTCTACCAGAAGCGCTACCCGCTGGTCTCGGGCCTCAGCCGCCCGCTGATCGCGAAGCACCTCGCGCGCGTCGCCCACGAGCTCGGCGCGAACAGCGTCGCGCACGGCTGCACCGGCAAGGGCAACGACCAGGTGCGCTTCGAGGCCGCCGTCGCCGCGCTCGCACCCGACCTCACCTCCATCGCGCCCGTCCGCGACCTCGCGCTCACGCGCGACAAGGCCATCGTCTACGCCAACGAGCACGACCTGCCCATCGAGCAGAGCAAGAAGAGCCCGTACTCGATCGACAAGAACGTGTGGGGCCGCGCGGTCGAGACCGGCTTCCTGGAGGACCCGTGGAACGGGCCGATCGAGGACCTCTACGAGTACACGCAGGACCCCGACGTGCTGCGCGAGGCCACGGAGGTCACCATCACGTTCGAGGCGGGCGTCCCCGTCGCCATCGACGGCATCCGCTACTCGCCGCTCCGCATCGTCCAGGAGCTGAACGCCGCCGCCGGCGCGCACGGCATCGGCCGCATCGACGTCGTCGAGGACCGCCTCGTCGGCATCAAGAGCCGCGAGGTCTACGAGGCCCCCGCCGCGATGACCCTCATCGAGGCGCACGAGGAGCTCGAGGCCCTCACCATCGAGCGCGACCTCGGCCGCTACAAGCGCGGCGTCGAGAAGGACTGGGCGAACCTCGTCTACGACGGACTCTGGTTCTCCGGCCTCAAGCGCTCGCTCGACGCGTTCATCGAGGACTCGCAGCGGCACGTCTCCGGCGACATCCGCATGACGCTGCGTGGAGGACGCGCGGTCGTCACCGGCCGCCGCAGCGAGACGAGCCTCTACGACTTCGACCTCGCGACCTACGACACCGGCGACACGTTCGACCAGTCCCTGTCCAAGGGCTTCATCGAGCTGTGGTCGCTGCCGAGCAAGATCTCGGCGCGCCGCGACCTCGCCGTGGAGCAGGCCGCGCTCGCGGCCGACGACGCGACGCCCGCGGCCGCGCCCGCCGCGGAGTAGCCAAATGACCGAGAGCACGGATCCGTCCTCCCGGGCCGGCGAGGCGGGCGCCCTCTGGGGCGGCCGCTTCGCCGGCGGCCCGTCGCCGGAGCTCGTGGCGCTCAGCCGCTCGACGCACTTCGACTGGCAGCTGGCGCCGTACGACATCGCCGGATCCCGGGCGCACGCCCGTGCTCTCGCGGCGGCCGGCTACCTGTCGGACGCCGAGCGACAGGCCATGCTGCAGGCCCTCGACACCCTGGAGGACCGCGTGCGCTCGGGCGCGCTCGTCGCGTCCGAGGCCGACGAGGACGTGCACGGCGCCCTCGAGCGCGGCCTCATGGATATCGCGGGTCCGGATCTCGGCGGCAAGCTCCGCGCGGGCCGCAGCCGCAACGACCAGATCGCGACGCTGGTGCGCATGTACCTGCGCGACCACGCCGCCGTCATCCACGCGATGCTCGTGCAGCTCGTCGACGCGCTGGCCGCGCAGGCCGAGGCGGCGGGCGGCGCGATCATGCCGGGTCGCACGCACCTGCAGCACGCGCAGCCCGTGCTCCTCGCGCACCACCTGCTCGCGCACTGCTGGCCGCTGGTCCGCGACCTCGAGCGCCTCGCCGACTGGGACGCGCGTGCGGACGTCTCACCGTACGGATCCGGCGCGCTCGCGGGCTCGACCCTCGGCCTCGACGCGAGTGCGGTCGCCCGCGACCTCGGCTTCGCGCGCAGCTCCGAGAACTCTATCGACGGCACGGCGGCGCGCGATGTCGTGGCCGAGTTCGCCTTCGTGCTCGCCCAGGTCGGCATCGACCTGTCGCGGCTGAGCGAGGAGATCATCCTCTGGAACACGCGCGAGTTCGGGTTCGTCACGCTGAGCGACTCCTTTTCGACCGGGTCGTCGATCATGCCGCAGAAGAAGAACCCGGACATCGCGGAGCTCGCGCGCGGCAAGTCGGGCCGGCTCATCGGCAACCTGTCAGGCCTGCTCGCGACCCTCAAAGGCCTGCCGCTGGCGTACAACCGCGATCTGCAGGAGGACAAGGAGCCCGTCTTCGACTCGGTGCAGACCCTCGAGGTGCTGCTCCCAGCGTTCACCGGGATGATCGCGACCCTCCGCTTCGACGTCGATCGCATGGCCGAGCTCGCGCCGCAGGGCTTCTCGCTCGCGACCGACGTAGCCGAGTGGCTGGTCAAGCACCGCGTGGCCTTCCGCGACGCGCACGAGATCACGGGGGAGCTCGTGAAGCTCGCGGAGTCCCGAGGCGTGGGCCTGGAGGACCTCTCCGACGACGACCTCCGCGCCGTGTCGCCGCACCTGGTGCCCGAGGTCCGCGAGGTGCTGAGCATCGACGGATCCGTGGCGAGCCGCGACGGCGTCGGCGGCACCGCCCGCGTCCGGGTCGACGAGCAGCGCGCCGAGTTGGTGCGCCGCGTGGCCGAGCTGCGGGCGCGGGCCGATGCCGCGGCCGAGCGCCGGGCGGCCGCGTCCGCGGCGGCGTCGGCGTGACGCTCTCGAACGGCCGCCGTCCCGAGCGGCCCGAGCCCCGGCATCGCTGGCTCCTGCCGCTCGTGATCGGCGTGGCCGTCGCCGTGCTGGTCTTCGTGGTGGTCGTCGCGAGCCTCAACGGCGAGCTGATCTGATCCCCGCGTGATCGACGCGGCGTTCTTCGCGCGCGACGCCGTCGAGGTGGCGCCCGCCCTCCTCGGCGCGATCCTGTCGCGGGACTCCGAGGAGGGCAGGGTCGCCGTCCGCCTCACCGAGGTGGAGGCGTATCGCGGGGTCGGCGAGGATCCCGGGTCGCACGCCTTCCGAGGGAAGCGGGCGCGCAACGCGACGATGTTCGGCCCGCCCGCGCATCTCTACGCGTACTTCACGTACGGCATGCACACGTGCGCGAACATCGTCTGCGGCCCCGAGGGCACGAGCGCCGGCGTGCTGCTGCGTGCCGGCGAGATCGTGGAGGGCGCGGATCTCGCCCGGTCCCGGCGCGGCGCGGCCGTCCGCGACCGCGATCTCGCCCGGGGACCGGCGCGGCTGGCCGTCGCCCTCGGGATCCCGCTCGCCGACGACGGCGCCGCGCTCGACGCGCCGCCGTACCGGCTGGTGCTCCCGGACGAGCCGCTCGCCCTGCCGGCCGCGGGTCCGCGCGCGGGCGTCTCGGGTCCGGGCGGCTCCGGTGAGCTCTTCCCCTGGCGCTTCTGGGTGCCGGGCGATCCGACCGTCTCGCCGTATCGCGCGCACGTCCCGCGCGTCCGCCGCTGAGCGATCAGGGCTGTCCTCTTACCGGACGACGAGGACGACCGCCGCGCACGTCGCGGCCCACAGCCAGCTCACGAGCGTCCCGATGATGAAGCGCTCGCGCGCCTCCGCCGCCTCGCCCAGCTCGCTGAAGCGGCCGACGCCCTTGATGGCGATGACCACCGCGAGCGCCTCGGGGTACCCGGCGAGGATGACGGCCACGACGGCCAGCCGCTCGAGCATGCCGATCGTCGCGCCGCCCCGCAGGACCTCGCGGGTCGGCCGTCGCAGCGCCGACGGGTCGTCCTCGTGCCCGCGCGGCGCCACCAGGATCCCGCCGTACGCGCCGGGCGGCACCGAGCCCCGCGTCGCGAGGGCGAGGACGACGGTGGATGCGGATCCTCCGCCCAGCACCGCGAGCACGACCGCGACGAGTCCGAGGTACCCGACGACCAGCGGGGACGCGACGCCCCGGAGCGCGAGGCCCAGCACGACCGCCGCGGCGAGAGCGGCCGCGGCCCCGGCGACCAGGCCGGTGCGCGGTGCGCGCGCGGTGAGCAGCGCGAGCACGAGGGCCGCGGTGGCGAGCACGCAGAGGATTACCCAGGCCGCGACCTCCGCGGGGGTGCCGGCGGGGATCACGAGCGGCCACCTTCCCGGGCCGCGCGCGGTGCGTGCGAGGCACCTGCATCCAGGTGCGCCAGCAGCGCCTCGAGCCCGGGGATCGCGGCGCGCTCCGCGCGCCATCCGCTCGTGCGCAGACGCGTGCTCACGGCCTGCGGCGTGACCCCGAGCTCGGCGGCCACCTCCCGTTGCGTCCCGCCGCCCGCCATGCGGTCGACGACGTCCCAGCCCTGCGGGGTGCGCCGGTCGCGTGCGAGCAGCAGCAGGGTGATGAGCGCCTCCACCTCCGCGGCACCGGGCAGCTCCGGTGCGTCACCGTCGCCGGAACGCGCGATCGGCGGATCGACCGCGAGCGCGAACCGCGTCGCGCTGCGCTTGGCCGCGGTGACCGCGTCCCGGGCGGCGATGAACGCGGGCCCCGTGGCCTCGCGCGTCGCCCGGGGGAGCGGGATCCGCACCGTGCCGATCCCGAGGCCGACGCTCCAGTGCCCCGCGCGCGTGAGCATCAGCACCATGTCGAGCGCGGTGGCGGCGTCGGCGACGAGCGCCTGCACCTCGTCGCCGGACGTGCGGTCGACCGGGAGCACCAGGCGTCCCTCGTAGCGGGCCGCGAGGTCGTCCCGTCCCGTCCCGGCGCGATCGATGTCGTGCCGGCTCGCCTTCTGGTCGGCCGTGATGACGAACATGCGCCCTCCTCAAGTCCCCGACATTGATGATGGCACATCAATGCCACGCACTTGTCTCTTCGCCATCAATCCCGGGCCGTTGACGCGCCGTCCTCCCGACGGACCCGAGCCTGCCGCCCACCACCGACACCCGGCACGCCGCCGGATCGCATCGCGACGCGGCTCCCGAGCGAGCCCGACGGGACGCCGCCTCACCGCCGTGCCCCACCGGCTCGGGGATGCCGCGCTGGTACCGTGACCGGGTGACGAACGCCGATCCCGACCGCCTCTCCTCCCAGCGCAACGACCCGTCCTTCGAGGACGTGTGGGAGGAGATCGTCTGGCGCGGGTACGTGCACGTCTCCACCGACCAGGACGCGCTGAAGGAGCTGCTGTCCGGTCCGCCGATCACGTACTACTGCGGCTTCGACCCCACCGCGCCGAGCCTGCACCTCGGCAACCTCGTGCAGCTCGTGCTGATGCGTCGCCTCCAGCTGGCGGGCCACCGACCGCTCGGCCTCGTGGGCGGGTCGACCGGCCTGATCGGCGACCCTCGGCCCACGGCGGAGCGGACCCTCAACACCCCGGAGGTCGTGGCGGAGTGGGTGGGCCGTCTGCAGGCGCAGGTGTCCGCCTTCCTCAGCCCCGAGGGCGACAACGCCGTCCGCATCGTGAACAACCTCGACTGGACGGCGCCGCTCAGCGCCATCGACTTCCTCCGCGAGGTGGGCAAGCACTTCCGTGTGGGCACCATGCTCAAGAAGGACGCGGTGAGCGCCCGCCTCAACTCGGACGAGGGCATCAGCTACACGGAGTTCAGCTACCAGATCCTGCAGGGCCTCGACTTCCGGGAGCTGCACCGCGCATACGGGTGCGTGCTCCAGACCGGCGGCAGCGACCAGTGGGGCAACCTCACCAGCGGCACCGACCTGATCCGGCGGAGCGAGCGGGCCACGGCGCACGCCATCGGCACGCCGCTGATCACCAACTCCGACGGCACCAAGTTCGGCAAGAGCGAGGGCAACGCCGTGTGGCTGGACCCGGAGCTTACGAGCCCGTACGCGTTCTACCAGTTCTGGCTCAACACCGATGACGGCGACGTGATCCACCGCCTGCGCGTCTTCACGTTCCTCGACCGGGCTCGCATCGAGGAGCTGGAGCGCGCCGTGGCGTCCGAGCCCTTCCGTCGCGAGGCCCAGCGGACGCTGGCGTGGGAGGTGACGTCACTGGTGCACGGGGTGGAGGCGACGGAGTCCGCGATCGCCGCGGCGCAGGCGCTGTTCGGCCAGGGCGAGCTCGCTGCATTGGACGAAGGCACGCTCGAGGCGGTCATCCGCGAGCTGCCGACCGCGGAGCTGGCTCCCGGCACCACGGTGATCCAGGCGCTCGTCGACACCGGGCTGGTCTCCAGCGCGGGGGAGGCTCGGCGCGCGATCACGCAGGGCGGGGTGTACGTGAACAACGCCGCGGTGACCGATGCGGCGGCCGTCGTGGACGAACTCCTGCACGGCCGATACGCGGTCCTGCGGCGCGGCAAGAAGACGCTCGCGGGGGTCACCGTCGGCTGAATCCGACTCCTACCAGCTATACACCACGACATCCCCGGCGACACGCCCGGGATGTCGTTGGTTTTGCGGGGGTGGGGTGGTCCGCGTAATGTCTCCTATTGTCGCCGGAACGGGCGGGGAGCTGAGAAGCTTCCGGAGCTGTTCTGGTGTTCTGGATCCTGGTGAAACAGAAGTTGCCGCGGCTTATGGGTTGCGTGTTTACCATCAACTGAGCTAGGGTCTGATTCCGCTTCCGACGTGAGTGCTGGGCCTGTGTGGTCTGGATCACTCCCACGGGGAGCGGTGGAGTGTGAGCTCCGATGGCTGGCTGTGATGGTCGGTGTCGGGAGCGTCCGTTCCTTGAGAAC
>NZ_JAAVCB010000127.1:0-15712 GCF_014802555.1 Clavibacter sp.
CCCTTGGCGGCGGTGCCGCCGCGTGCGCCGGCGCTGGCGTTGGCGGCGCCGGAGGGACCGGAAGCGGATCCGCCGCCGCCGCCTCCGCCGCTCGACCTGCTCGCCATGGAGCCGGCCTGCTTGATCGCTCCGGACGCGGCCTCGCCGGCCCCGCCCATCACGGCACCCGCGACCGCCGCGCCCGACACCCCGCCCGCGGGCGCGACCATCGGCGCGATGAACCGCATGAGCGCGGGCAGCGCGACGAGCGCGATGAGCATGAGCGCCATCCCGGTCAGGATCGACCAGATCCCCTGGTCGTCCTTCGCGAACAGGTCGGTTCCGATCAGGCGGAACGCGGCCGCGTAGACGAGCGCGGCGGCCGGCTTGTACAGGATGAACGCGGTCAGCCAGCCAAGCGACTTGCGGAACCACTGGTTCCCCGTCGCGGTGTTCGTGAAGCTCGCGGTGAGCGGCAGGATGCCCGCGAGCAGGACGAGCATCGCCGATCGGACCACCATCATCGCGATCTGCACGTACGTGATGAGGACGGCGATGAGCGCGAGGATGAGAATCCCGATGGCGCCGATCGGCGACTGGTCCGTGAGGAAGATCAGGGCGCCGATGTTGCGCCCGAAGCAGTTGCCCTCGACGACGCTGACGTCGCAGCTCGTGGCGGCGTTGAGCACGCCGACCGCGAACACGTCGCCGATCTGGACGGCGAGCTGGATCACCGTGAGCCCGATGGTCGAGACCATCACCAGCGTGACCAGCGACCGGACCAGCTCGCCGACCGGCTGGGTGCGCTGCGTCCAGGCGAGGCGGATGCCGGCCAGCACCACGGATCCCACCGCCATGACGAGCACGATGTACCAGGTCGAGTTCTGCAGGAACCCCACGGTCGAGGTCGAGCCGTCCGGAGCCGAGTGCGGGATGACCCAGGCGACGAGTGAGGACGCGCTCGTGATGAGGAACACCCCGGCGAGCACGACCCCGAGGCGGCCGAGGCTGTCCATCCCGGTGTCCTCCGACCTCGCCCGCATGTAGAGGATCGCGAACCCGATGATCGAGAGGACGGCGACGACGAGGCCGATCCACGCGATGTAGCCGAGCAGGGTGTCGAAGTCGGTCGTGACCGTGGAGTTCGGCGTGTAGCCGACGGTCGAGGAGTCGCCCTTCGTGAACTGCGGGCTCGGCACGTGCACCCACATGGTGCCGAGCGAGGCGACGACCTGGCCGTAGGTCTGGACGGCGTCGTGCACGAGCTGCTTGAGGGTGTTGCTCGCCGCATCGCTCAGCACGCTCGCGGCTGCCTGACCGGTGCACTCCGAGGCGTTCCCGATGAAGGTCAGGACGTTGCAGTCGGTCACGCGTCACACACCCGAGAACGGGATGTAGCCGCCGAGGCTGGTCAGCGGTGCCGGCTTGTACTGAGGCCCCGCCTCAGTCAGGACGATCTTCCAGTCACCGTGCTCCCACTTGACGACCATCGGTTGGCTCACGAGCGCCCCGTCCTTCGAGGAGACCGACATGGCGAGATCGATCGTGGCGGTGTCCGCGTTGTACTGGGTGACCTTGAACCCGGCCACCTGCAGGCGAGTGGAACTCCCTTGCTGGGTGCCCCCTCCCGCGGAGCGGACAGTGTCACGTGCGGCGCCGTCGGCGAGCAGCTCGTACATGCGAGGCTGATTCGCGGGGTTGGTGCTGGTCGCGAAGAAGTTGATGGTGGCGAACAGCGCCCCTTCGGTTGTGTGGGCGAAGCAGGTCCGGAACTGGGCGTCGTCTTCCTGGACCCCCGGTCCTGCCGTCTTCGGCGCCTGCGGCGCTGCCATCGTGCCGATGATCTCCCACTTGGCTTCAGGTGCCGAGGTGAGCGAGCTGGTCTCCTCGTAGCCCTGGAGACCGCATACGGACGCGGCGCCGTCGGGGAGCGCTGACGCACCCGGCGCCGGGGCGGCGTCCGGTGCCACCGTCGCATCGCCCGGCGGCGCCGCGGCTGGCGTGCCACCGCCGGAGAACGCCCCCGTCCCCGCCGCGATTCCGCCGACGACGAGGATCACCGCGAGGAGCGCGGCGACGGCGATCCAGAGCGGGCGCTTGTGGAAGGGCGTGGCGGGCGTGCTCATGGGGATCCTCTCGGGGGAGCGGGCGGTGCGGGCGGCGAGTCGGAGGTCGCGCTACGCGATGACGAAGCTGACCAGCGACGCGGCGCCCAGCCCGAGGAAGAGACCGAAGCCGATCTTGATGAGGCGCTCCTGGATCTCGCCGCCCTCGTGCCGGTTGTTGCGGAAAAGCATCGCGCCGGTGGCGATGAGGGAGAGCACCGCGAGGGGCAGGAGTACCCACTTGGCGATGCCGATGATGCGGCCGAACTTCTCGGTCCAGTCAGCGGGCGCCTGGGCGTCGCCGTTGGGCACGTCGATGGCGACGGCGTCCATGGCGTGGTGGATGTGCGCGGACGCCTGGTGCACGACGTCGAGCGCGAGGAGCGTGGGGGACATGAGGGCCTTTCGTGGAAGGGGGGGGACTAGCGGGGGGATGCGGTGAGCTGCAGGTCGGCGAGGAGCCGCTGGTGCTCGCGGCCCATGTCGGCGGGATCCGCGGGGCCGAGGCGCCACGCGTCGATCCACGGCAGGGTCCACGCGCGCGGGTACCCGCCGGCGACGAGCTGCTCGAGCTGGCGGAGCTCCTTGGGTCGGCGGCCGGGCGCATCCGCCACGAGCACGAGGCCGACGAGGTCGACGAGCCCGGCGACCTGACCGGATGCCCACTCGCGGGCGACCCGCTGCGCCGCGAGGAGGCCGGAGTGGTCGGTGCGCGCGACGACGACGACGCGCGACGCGGGGGATCCGGCGACAGGGGCGGGCCAGGCGTGGCCGGCGGCGCGGGATCCGGGAGCCAGGCGGGCGAGGGTCGTCTCGCCGGCGCCGCCGTGGGCGCCGACCCACCAGAGCTCGGCGGTCCCGTCCGCGCGCCGGACAGGCAGGCGGTCGGCTGCCGCGGGCGCGGCGACGGTGGCCGGCTGGGGAGCGCGGGGGCCGCGGAGGCGCTCGCGACGGGTGAGGGGCGGGGCGTCGGATGCGGGGGTGTCGACGACCGCGGGCGCGTCGACCACCCATGGATTGCCGTTGTCGCTCATGCCCTGCCATCCCACCCGAAGGTCGTCGCGCTCGCCTCACGCGTGCTCCACCGGATGGGGGATGCCGGCGGGACGCTGAACGGTGATGCTGTCAAAGTGCTTACGCAGAAGCAAGTGCTTGATCCTGCTCGCATTTTCCGTGAGACTGTCTCGCCGTCGTCGATCCTGACGGGCGCCGCCGCTCGAGCGGGCCGGCTGTCCACATGGGCGCCCGGCATCTCGCCCTGCACGACACCCCCTCACCGAGAGCCGCAGATGACCGACGCCCCGACCGTGCCCGCCTTCCCCCGCATCGACGCCACCATCACGCCCACGGCCGACGGGTGGGCCACCGGGGTGCTGATCGTCAACGGCGTCGCGACGCCGTTCGCGGAGGCGGCGGAGGACGAGATCCGCCGCGAGATCCTGCGCAGCGTGCGCGGCACGGCGCTGCAGATGCAGCGGGCGGTGCGGCTCACCACGCGCGACCGCTTCGGATCCCAGGCGCTCGCCGTCGCTCCCGACGGGCTCATCGAGGCGCTCAGCGAGCTCGACCGGGCGGATGCGATCGCGGCGCCGGTCCCTGCATCGGTGCCCGCGCCGGTGCCGGCCGCCGCGGCTCCGGCTCCCGTTCCGGCGGCCGCCGCTGCCGGATCCGCGCCGCCCGCCGGCATCCCGGCGCAGGCACCTGCCGCGACCGCGACCGCCGCACCCGCCGCGATCACGCCGCCCGCCGCACCCGCCGCACCGACGGATCCGCCGCTCACCCGCCGCGCCGCCCGCCAGTCCTTCCTCACCCGCGAGGAGGTGGAGGAGCCGGCCACGCAGGGCATGCGCGGCACCCTCACGCGGCTCGGGATCCGCATGTCGCCGTCCGAGGACGAGCGCCGCGAGCGCGAGTGGACCCGCCTCGTCAGCCAGCACTGGCCCGGCCCCCGCACGGTCGCGGTCGTCAACGGCAAGGGCGGCGTGGGCAAGACCATGACCACCATCTGCCTGTCGTCGGTCTTCGCGCGGCACGGCGGCGCGGGCGTGCTGGCCTGGGACAACAACCAGACGCGCGGCACCCTCGGCTGGAGCACCGAGCAGGGGCCGCACGACGCGAGCATCCTCGACCTCCTGCCGCAGGTCGACCGGCTCCTCGGCACGGGCGCGCAGTCCGCCGACCTCGCCCACTTCGTCCACCACCAGACCCGCGACCGCTACGACGTGCTCCGCTCGAAGCCCGAGGTGCTCGCCACCCAGCAGCGCTTCGACGACACCACGGTGGATCTCATCCACGCGGTCGCCGCCAAGTTCTACCGGCTCGTACTCATCGACTCGGGCAACGACGAGACCGACCCGATGTGGCTGCGCGCCATCGAGAGGGCCGACCAGATCGTGGTGCCGACCATCGGCGAGGCGAAGGCGGCCGAGTCCGCGGCGCTGCTGATCGAGGGCCTCGCGGAGCGCGGCGGGCACTTCGCCGACCTCGCGGAGCGCGCGGTCGTGGTGGTCAGCGCCCACAAGCACGACCTGCGCGAGGCCGAGGTCGACAAGATCGCCAGGGGATTCGGATCGCTCGCCCGCGACGTCGTGACCATCCCGTACGACCCCGCCCTCGGCGCGGACGTCCTCAACTACGGCGCCCTCCGCGCGCAGACGCAGCGGGCCTGGCTCTCCGCGGGCGCCGCCGTGGCGCGCGGCCTCTGATGCGCGCCGCGGCCACCGCCGGGATGCGCGTCGCCGTGGGCATGCGCGTCGCGCGCATCGCGGGAGCCGTGGCGCTCGCCGCTGCCCTCGCGCTCACGGCGGCCGGCTGCGCGAGCGTCACGGTGCACGGCGACGCGCCGGGGGATCCGGTGACGACACCCGCAGCGTCCCCGGCCGACTCGATGCCGGGCGCGGACGACGACGCCCCCGCGGATCCCGGCCAGACGGAGGACGACGCCGGGGCCCAGCCCGAACCGGTGGCGGACGCGGCGTCCCAGACGGCGGCGCTCGCCGCGGCCGACCGGGTCATGCGCACCTACGCGCAGCCCGGGATCAGCGAGGCCGAGTGGGAGCGGCAGATGACGCCGCTCCTGTCGCAGCAGGGCGCGGTCGCGTTCGTGCCCACGATCCCTTCGCGGCTCACGGCCCACGCGGTCACGGGCACCGGCACGGTCATACCGGCGCCGACCGCCTACGCGCTCATCGTGCGCGTGCCCACGGACGACGGTGACTACGACGTGGCCCTCATCCGCTCGTCGACCACGGCTCCGTGGTTGGCGGACGAGATCCAGGCCGTCCGCTTCAAGTGAACGGGGCGGGCAAGGGGATCCTGATCCTCATCGGCGCGCCCGCGGCGCTGATGGGGATGATCGTCTTCCTGGTGCTCTTCGGCTTCGGCGGCGACGACGCGTCCGCCTGCACGACGCAGGGCGCCGCGTCCTCGTCGACCGGGCCGCGCACGCCCGTCGACGGCTACTCCGGGGACCAGCTCGACAACGCCGCCGCGATCATGGACGTCGCCGCCGGGCTCGGCCTGTCCCGGCAGGCGCAGGTGCTCGGGGTCATGGCCGCGATGGGCGAGTCGTCGCTCCGCGCCATCGACTACGGCGACAACGCGGTGAACCCGGACGGCTCCATCGCCGACTCGATCGGGCTCTTCCAGCAGCAGTCGTCGTGGGGCTCGGTGCAGGAGCGCATGGATCCGACGTCGAGCGCGAAGCTGTTCCTCGCCCGCCTGCAGAAGGTCGAGGGGTGGGAGACGCTCGAGCCGACGCTCGCGATCCACGAGGTGCAGATCAACAAGGACCCGTACCACTACCGGCAGTACCAGCAGCCGGCCGAGGACGTGGTCGCGCAGCTGTCGGGGGCCGCGGCAGCAGCTCCGGCGGCGACGCCCGTCGCGTCCGGCACGCCGGATCCCGCGGCCGCGCCCGCGCCCGCCGCGGCCGGCGGGTGCTCCGCCGGCGGCACCGTGCTCCCGCTGAAGGCGCCGTTCGACCAGACCTCCGGGTACGGGCCGCGCGAGAGCCCGACCGCGGGCGCCTCCTCCTGGCACCCGGCGAACGACTACCAGACGCGCGAGACGGGGACGTCCTCCGGGCGGACCGGCTACTCGTGCGGCTCGCCCGTGCTCGCCGCGCAGGCCGGCAGCGTGACCACGGCGGGCCGCTACACGGTGTCGATCCGGTCGGCGGCGGGCTACACGAACAGCTACCTGCACATGTACGAGCCGGACATGGAGGTCCACGTCGGCGACACCGTGACCCCCGGCCAGGAGATCGGGAAGGTCGGCTCGAACGGGCCGTCGACGGGGTGCCACCTCGACATCCGCATCGACGTCGCCGGATCCACCGACCCGCGCGTCAGCGGGCTGCCGCAGTCGCAGACGCAGGGGGCGCCGGTGAGCGGCTACGTGGATCCGAAGGCGTTCTTCGCCGCGTTCGGGGTGACGCTGTGCGGCGGGGAGTGCAAGCATGCGTCCGAGTGAGTCCCGCGGGGTTGCGGTCCCCGCGGGCCCTGCGGCGATAATTGCTCAGGCGGGTAAATCCGAGCATCCCGCGCCCCACCCGACCGGAGCAGGTTCCGCGCATGGCAGACGACGACACCTGGGATGCGCTGCCGGCGACCCTGCGGTCGGCGGACCTGCAGCGGATCCTGCAGATCGGCCAGACGACCGTGAGCCTCTGGTTCGCGAAGGGCACCATCCCCGGCTACCGCATCTCGCACTCGTGGATCGCGTTCCGCTCCGAGGTGCGGGAGTGGCTCGAGTCGACCTCCACCGTACCGGTGCCGCCCCACGAGCCGTACCCGCATCCGCTCGACGCCTACCCGGATCACCTCACCTACCGCGACCTGATGGAGCTGTTCCAGAAGAGCCGTCCGGCGATCCTCGGCTGGCTGCGCGACGGCGTGATCCCGGCCATGCGCCCCGGCGGCCGCTGGCTGATCGAGAAGTCGGCGATCCGGCGGCTCCTCGACGAGACGAGCAACCAGCGGGCCGGCTTCGTGCCGAAGGGCCGACGCGCGAGCTGACGCGCGATGTGCCGCAGGGCGGGCGCGCGGTCGGCGGCTGGCCTAGCCTGGCTGCTTCCCGCATCCGGCACTCGCATCGCTCCGGAGCAGTCGGCGGATGCGCGAGGCGGAGCACGCGGGATGTCCGTCTTTCCATGATGTGGCTGAGGAGGTCGTGATGGGTCTGTTCGATGCGCCGGTGGAGGTACGCCCGGCGGAGCGTGCGTTGCGCATGCTGCGGTTGGTCGAGCTGGACTACCTGCGGGAGGTCCGTCGGCTGCTGGAGTCCGGGTACGACGAGAAGAAGCTGATCGAGGATCTGGCGGTGTTCCAGCCTGCTGACCTGGAACGCATCGCCGCGGCCTGCGAGGTTCCGACAGCGGTCGACGGCTTCTCGGGGGTGACGCCGTACGAGATCTGCGAGCGGTATTCGGTGGGGATGCTCGATCGCGAGCGGCTGGTGGACGAGCTGGTGCGGTTCCCGTACGTTCCGCGCGACCAGGTGGACGGGTACGACGACCTCGTCGTCAACCCGCCGGGGACGTGGGCGGATGTGGAGAGAGCCAGCGGCAATGACTTGATCGACATCGACATCTACAGCGAGGTCTTCGACCGTCGCCATGGTCAGGACGAGGTCGGTGTCTGACGAGGAGGGATCCACTCGCCTTGATGCGCTGAGGAAGCTCTCGGCCGAGGGCGGTCCCGTCGCATGGGATGCGCCGACCTCATCCAAGTAGAATCCTCGCTGGTATGGGCGAGATGGCTATACGAGTAGCCGCAAGGCCTTGCACGAGCGGCTGCTGCGTGCCTCGGTGGAGGAGGTCCCCGAGCTGCGATCGGAGCGCCGGGCGATCGTGCAGGCGGGTCCGCCGGGTGCGGGCAAGACCTCGATCCGCGAACACCTGTTGGGTGATGCGTCCAAGAGCTTCCTGGTCGTCGACGCCGACGAGTTCAAGACCCGCCTGCTGCGGGAGGCGGTCGCGGATGGCAGTTACGAGTCGTGGATACGACCCGCCGCTGTGCGGGAGAGCGAGGCGGCCGGCGAACGGTTCCACCCGATGGAACTCTCTTCACTCGTGCACGCGGAGTCAGCTGACCTCGCCGACAGGCAGAGGACAGAGGCGATCCGATCGGGCAAGAACGTGGTGATCGACACCGTGCTGTCGGCGGACACGAAGGCGCGCCAGATCATGGGTGAGCTGGAGCGGGCGGGGTACGACGTCCAGGTGATCGATGTGGAGGTGCCGCGGGAGGTGTCGGAGGAGCGGATCCGGAAGCGGTGGCGGGAGGGGAACGAGAAGGTGGAGCGGGGCGAGGGCCTCGGCGGCCGGTGGGTGCCGAGCGAGTTCGGTGCGTGGGTGTACGGGCAGCAGGATGGGGGCTCGCGGCCGGAGGTGAACGCGCGGATGGTCGCGGAGGAGTCGCCGGCGGTGTCGCGGTACCGCGTGTATCGGAAGACGGCGGAGCAGGAGCGGGAGGATCCGCTGGCGCCGGCGACCTTGGAGACGGACATGTCGCGGGCGTCGCGGGGTGGGCCGTTGGTGCCGACGCGGTCCGGGCCGGCGGCGGTGCCGCAGGCGAGGTCGTTGCCGGCGGTCTCGCGGGCGCGGGGTGCGGCGAGGGCGACTGGTGTGGGTCGGTCGGGACGTGGGAGATGACGAGGAAGGTGGGCGGTTCATGAGTGCACGCGATGTTCCCGAGGAGGTCGCGCCGGCGGCGCTGGCGCTGCTGCGGTTGCGGCTGGCGGAGCTGGACTACCTGCGCGAGGTGCGGCGGCTGCTCGATGCGGGTCGTGCCGAGGAGGAGTTGGCGCGGGATCTGCGGGTGTTCCGTCCGGAGGATCTCGCCCGGCTGCGTGCGGCTCGTGAGGTGAGCATGCCGCTGGAGGGGTTCTCGGGTGCGCTGCCGATGGAGATCTGCGAGCGGTACGCGGTGGGGCTGATCGATCGGGAGCGGTTGGTTGATGAGCTGGCGCGGTATCCGTACGTGCCGCGCGCCCTCCCGGACGGCTACGACGACCTGGTGGTGAACCCGCCGGGGACATGGGCGGAGGTCTCGCGAGCTGCGGCGGCGGGCCTCATCGACGACGAGGCCTACGGGGACGCCTTCGAGCGTCACGACGGATCCAGCCGCTGACAGGTGGGCACTGACGACGAGCTCCAGCACCTGGAGACGGTGCGCAGTTTCTCCCAGGAGGACGGGCCGCTGGCGTGGAATGCGCCGACGGCTACCGTGAACAATCCGGCCTGGTGGGGGAAAGGCGGAGCGATGCCCGCCCGGACGCGGCTGCACGAGCGGCTGTTAAGTGAGGCCCTCGACGCAGTACCCACGACGGGGACGGGACGACGAGCCATCCTCCTGGCCGGACCGCCGGGGGCCGGCAAGACCTCGGTGCGGGAGAACGCGCTCGGTGGTAGCGGGAAGGGCTACCTCGTGATCGATGCTGACGAGTTCAAGAGCCGACTGCTGCGCGAGGCAGTCGCCGATGGGAGCTATGACTCCTGGATCGTGCCGTCGGCGGTCCGTGAGCGCGAGGCAGCGGGAGAGAAGTTCCATCCCATGGAGCTCTCGTCACTGGTGCACGCGGAGTCCGCCGACCTGGCGGACGAGCTGCGCGTACGGGCGGTGGCCGAGGGGCGCAATGTCGTCATCGACACGGTGCTGTCGTCCGACACGAAGGCGCGGCAGATCATGGGCGAGCTGGAGCGGGCGGGGTACGACGTCCAGGTGGTGGACGTGGAGGTGCCGCGGGAGGTGTCCGAGGAGCGGATCCAGAAGCGGTGGCGCGAGGGCAACGAGGCGGCTCAGCGGGACGAGGGGCTGGGCGGTCGGTGGGTGCCGAGCGAGTTCGGGGCGTGGGTGTACGGGGAACCGGGCGGAGGTTCGCGGCCGGAGGCGAATGCGCGGATGGTCGCTGAGGAGTCGCCGGCGGTGTCGCGCTACCGCGTGTATAGGAAGACGGTGGAGCAGGAGCGGGAGGATCCGCGTGCGCCGGCGACCTTGGAGACGGACATGTCCCGGGCGACGCGGGGCGGGCCGCTGGTGCCGACGCGGTCCGGGCAGGCGGAGGTCCCGCAGGCGAGGCCGCTGCCGGGGATCACGCGAGCGGGACGGACAGCCCCGGGACGGGCCGGACCGGCCCGCGTCGACCGCGGGCGTTAGGTCGGCTCGCCCGTCGCGCGGGCGCCGTCCCTGGGATCAGCGTGCGCTTCCGCCCGCGCGTACTCGGATCCCGAGCGCGTCCGCAGCAGCAGCCCCGCGTCCACGAGGTGGCGGCGGAGCAGCGCGTGGTCGTCGGTGACGCGGAGGAGGCGCGCCGTGAGGGTCTTCTCGTCGAGCACCTCGTCGGGGTCCAGCGCCTCCGCGACCACGTGCCGCAGCAGGTCGTCGAGGTCGGCGGGGCCGGCCGGCCACTGGGTGATGCGGCCGTCGCGGAGGAAGCGCTCGACGCCCTGGGCGGGCGGCGTCGCGGGCTGCTGGGCGAGGATCGCGCGGAAGACGCTGTCGGGCGCGGATGCGGTGCCGTCGGCGTCCACCGCGACGAGGCCCGACCCGACGAGCGAGGCGCGCGCCTTCTTCCGGCGGGCGGGGGAGAGGTGCGCGAGAGCGTCGTCGAGGTCGGATCCGAGCACGACGCGGGCGTACGCGGCCCGCAGCTCGGGGTCGGCGAGCACGCCGGCGAGGCGGCGCGGGTCGATTTGGTCCACGGATCCAGCCTCCCGCATCCCGACGGCCCGGTCGCGCGCGCCGGACGGGAGCAGGCTGGAGTGGCACCCCGCAGCAGCGGGGCGCGACGCATACGACAGGAGGCGCACATGGCGGATCTCACCGACAAGGCCGAGGGACTCATCGACAGCGACAAGGGCGAGCAGGCGACGGACGGGGCCATCGACAAGGGCCAGGACGCCGCGAGCAACGCGACCGGCGGCAAGTCCGACGGCGCCGCGGAGAAGGCCGGCGACGTCGCCGACCAGAAGCTCGGCCAGTAGTCCCCCATCCCGAACGGACGGCCCCGACCCTCATCGCGAGGGCCGGGGCCGTCCCTCGTCCGGCGGCATCGCGGCCGCCTGCCGCGCCCCCGTCCGCCGCCGCGCCTGGCGGGCCCGCGCGCACGGCCGGTAGCGTCGGCAGATGACAGCCCTCCGCCTCCTCGGCCGCGTCCTCATGCGGATCCTCTACGTGCTCGGGAAGGTCCGTCTCGGCGGCAGCGGCCAGAACCCGTCCAACGGCGACCCGATGGGCTTCGACAAGCCGCAGCAGTACCGGCCCTGAGCGACGGATCCGGCGCTCCCTCCCGAGACTCGCCGCGTCCCGGCAACTGACGGTTCATGTCGCGGGCGTCGTCGTCGTCGGACGTCGCGCCTACCTTCGTGCACACGGGGCGTTTCCCCGTGCGGAGAAGAGGAGGGGACCATGCGCTACATCGACAGACGCCTCGAGGTCGTCGCGCTCAGCAGCACGGAGTGGCGGGTGTGCGACGCGCGCATCCCCCAGTCCGACGCGAGCCGCCTCCTCGCCTACGTGCAGCAGCACGAACACCGGGTCGAGCTCATGCGGATGCGGCCCGTGCCCGGCTTCTGCGACTGGTTCGGCTCCGTCGACGACGCGCTCGCGACCATCGCCGCGGAGCTCCCGCAGGATCACGCGCTCACCGCGTAGCGCCGGTCGCCGAGCCGCGCGTCGCCGAGCCGCGCGCCGCCGAGCCGCGCACCCGCGCACCTGGACAGCCGGACGGCCCCGGTCCTCGCGAGGAGGACCGGGGCCGTCGGCGTGGTGCGGTGGATCAGCTCGCGTCGGAGACCGCCGCGTTGATCGCGGTGGGGGCGTCGTACTCCTTGTCGGCGATGCCCTGGAGCGCGTCGAGGGTGTCGGAGTCGGCGCCCGACTCCTCCGCCTTCTTCACGATCGCGTCCTTGGACGCCGGGTAGTCGAGGCCGCTGAGGTGCTTCTGGAGCTCGATGGGGTTGATGGCCACGGTGGGTCCTCTCGTCGGTGGATCAGGGCGGCTGGCGTCCGTGCCGGCCACGTGTCGAGTCGACTCCCGAAGGGGAGCAGTGACCAGGGGCGGCCGGGTGGATTACGGGGAGCCGTCAGGATCGGCGGGCGCCGCGGGCGCCGCGGGTGCGCTGGGTGCCGACGTCGCCGTGCCCGGCGGCCGGGTGAAGCCGGGGTCGGGCGCCGACGCGCGGATCCGGTCGACCATCGAGCTCGTCGACTGCGACGGCACGTACCCGAGGATGGACACTTCGCCGCCGTACGCGCGCACCACGTCGGTCTCGTCGAGCATCTGGGCGTGTAGTCGCCGCCCTTCGCGTAGACGTCGGGCTGCACCGCCTCGAGCAGCGGGATGGGGGTGTCGGTGTCGAACACGGTGACCACGTCGACGCACGACAGCTCGGCGAGCACGCCCGCGCGGTCCTCGGCGGTGTTCACCGGCCGGTCGGATCCCTTCAGCCGCCGCACGGAGTCGTCGCTGTTGAGCGCCACCACGAGCACGTCGCCGAGGCGCTTGGCCTGGCGGAGGTACGTGGTGTGGCCGCGGTGGAGCACGTCGAAGCAGCCGTTGGTGAAGACGATGCGGCGGCCGGCAGCGCGCTCGGACGCCACGAGGTCGACGAGCTCGGCCTGCGACACGGTGCGCGAGCGGGTCTCGCCGAGGTGGTCGGCGAGGGTTGCCGCCGAGCACACGGACGTGCCGGGCAGGCGCACGACGACGTCGGCCGCGGCCTGCGCGAAGTCGGCGCTGACCGTGAGCGGCAGGCCGATCGCGCGCGCGAGCGTGAGCGCGGCGACGAAGGTGTCGCCCGCGCCCGACGCCTGCTTCTCGGGCACCGGGTGCGCGCGCGTGCGGTACGGCTCACCCGCGCCGAGCACGACGGTGCCGTCGCGGTCGAGGGTGACGACGGCGGTCGCGGATCCGGCGGCGGCCAGCACGGCGTCGGCCAGCGACGCGATCACGGCGGCGCGATCCTCATCGCGCGCGAGCGGCCGGTCGACGAGGCGGCCGGCCTCGCCCGCGTTCGGCGTTATGAGGCCGGGGCGGAGCGGCGCCCAGATGGCGGGATCGTGGGCGTCCACGACCGTGAGGCCGGGGCGGCTCGCGCGCGCGGCGAGCGACTCGAGCACCACGCCGTGCAGCGTGCCGGTGCCGTAGTCGGAGACGATCTCGGCGTCCACGCCCGCGGTGGCCTCGAGGGCGGCGCGGGCGAGGGCGCGCGCGTCGTCGCGGTGGACGGATCCGCGGTGCACGTCGTAGACCCGCACGATCACCTGGTCGTCGCCCACGATGCGCGTCTTGGTGGTGGTGCGCAGGCGCGGCGAGTGCACGAGGCCGGACACGTCGACGCCGGCCGCCAGGAGCAGGTCGCGCACGCGGTCGCCCGCGGCGTCCTGGCCGACGAGGCCGACCATGCGCACGGTGCCGCCGAGGCTCGCAAGGTTCACGGCCGTGTTCGCGGCGCCGCCGAGCGACTGGATCCGCTCGGTCACGTCCACGACGGGCGCCGGCGCCTCGCGGGTCATGCGGTCGCTGTGGCCGCGCCACCACTCGTCGAGGATGACGTCGCCGATGACGGTGATGGTCGGGCGGCGCTCGGCGAGGAGGCCGATGATCCCGCGCAGCTCGCTGGTCATCGCGCGTCGCCCGCGTCGGTGCTCACGGAGCCGGAGGCGGCCTCGGCGGCGGTCGTCGCGCCCGCGTCGAGCACCGGCAGGCCCAGGTGCACGACGGTCGTGGTGCTCATCTCGTCGAGGAGCTCGGGGCCGTAGCCGAAGCCGGATCCGCTGCGGCCGCGGGGCTGCGCGGCGCCGCCGGGCGCGCCGCCGAAGACGCCGTTGACCTTGATCGTGCCGACGGGCAGCTCGGCGGCCGCCCGCTGCGCGTGCTCCATCGATCCCGTGAGCACGCTCGCGGCGAGCCCGTACCGGTCGTCGGATGCGCGGGCGAGCGCCTCGTCGAAGTCCGCGACGACCTGCACGGCCGCGACCGGGCCGAACGTCTCGGCGGTCATCACGGTCATGTCGGCGGTGCAGTCGACGAGCACGGTGGCGGGGTAGCGGGATCCGGGGCCGTCGGGCACGTGCCCGCCGACGAGCGCGCGGGCGCCATCGGTGAGCGCCTCGGCGACCTGCTCGTGCACGGCGTCGCGCATGCGCTCGTCCACCAGCGGGCCGAGGTCGCCGGAGGAGTTCCAGCGCTCGGCCTCCGCGACGAGCGCGGCGGTGAAGCGGTCGGCGATGTCGCGGTGCACGTAGATCCGCTCGACCGAGGTGCAGATCTGGCCGGCGTTGGCGAAGGAGCCGAGGGCGGCCTGCGCGGCGGCCCACTCCGGGTCGATGCCGGCGTCGACGAGGAGCGGGTCGTTGCCGCCGTTCTCGCGGATCACGTGGGTGGGGGTGCCGGCGGCGCGGCGGGCGATGGCCTCGCCGGCGGCGGTGGATCCGACGTGCGCGACCACGCACGTGTCCTCGTGCGCGACGAGCCGGTCGCCGACGTCGCCGCCGCCGACCACGGAGACGAGCGCGCCGTCGGGGAGCGCCTCCGCGAGGATCCGGCCGAGCAGCTCGCCGGTGTGCGGGCAGCGCTCGCTCGGCTTGTGGACCACGGTGTTGCCCATCACGAGCGCCGCGCCGATGATCCCCGCGGCCACCGCCACGGGATCGTTCCACGGCGTGAGCGCGACCGTGACGCCGCGCGGCCGCGGCACCGAGAAGTCGACGTTCGGGAGCGTGCCGAGGAGGGACCTCCCGCGGTGGATGGGCCCGAGCTCGGAGTACTGCAGCAGCGTGTCGACGCCCGCGCCGACGCCGCCGAGCGCGTCGCCGCGGGGCTTGCCGGTCTCGCGGACGTTCAGCTCGGCGAGCTCCTCCGCGTGCTCGGCGAGCGCGTGGGCGGCGCGGCGGTGGTGGTCAGCGTGGCGGACAGCTCGGTGCTGGCCATGGCAACCTATCCCACCTACAGCCAGCGGACTTACGCCGAGGACCGGGAGGAGCTGGACCAGAATCCCGCCTCCCCCTATACCAACCGCGCCCTTAACAGCGCCTACGCCCCAGGCTCCACCTTCAAGCCCATGACCGCCGTGGCGGCCCTGGAGAGCGGGATCATCACCCCTACCACTAAGGTCAATACCCTCGGCTCCTGGCGCTATCCCGGGGACCCCAACAGCTACGCCAACTGCTGGCTCTACAACAGCTCCCGGGGCCGCCATGGGAAGATCAACGTCAGCGAGGCGATCTACCACTCCTGCAACTACTTCTTTGCCGAGATGGGCTACCAGCTGACTATGGATGGATTGAATGCCTATGCCGCCAACTTCGGGCTGGGCGAGCACACCGGCATCGAGCTGGGTGAGCGCGTGGGTGCGCGGCATGAGAACCAGCCGGGCGAGGACCAGGCTCCCTGGGCCGGATTCGGTCAGGCCAGCCAGGAGTACACCCCTCTCCAGCTTGCCAACTACATTGCAACCCTGGTACGGGGCGGCGAACGGCTGGACGCCCATCTGCTGAAAAACGTTACCGCCTACGACGGGAGTTCGGTGATCTATGAGCATGAGCCGGAGGCCCTGTCGGTGGTGGAGATGAGCGAGGAGACCCTGGCGGCGGTGAAGAAGGGCATGGGGGATCTGGTCAGCA